>CAMDKB010000120.1 GCA_945901195.1 Rhizobium sp. Q54 | reverse complement strand
CGATCTGCTCAGTGCACGGCTGCGCAAGAACCTCGTGTGAGGCCGCCATGAAACAACTGGGACAGCAACCACTGATCGGCGAAGGCGCAGAAGTTATCCGCTGCGCGCTGGGCCGCTATACGGAAGTAGGCGCGCGCACCCAATTTCTGGAAGTCACGATGGACGACTATTCCTATGTCGTGAATGATTCCGACATCGCCTACACATCCATAGGCAAGTTTACCTCAATCGCCTCCCATGTGCGCATAAACCCTGGCGATCACCCGATGGGCCGCGCGAGCCAGAGCCATTTCACCTATCGGGCCAGCGCCTATTTCGAAGGTGCGGACGACGAGGCTGACTTCTTCGCCTGGCGGCGTGCAAGGCCTGTTGCAATCGGCCACGATGTCTGGATCGGACATGGTGCGATTGTGTTGGCCGGACGCAAGATCGGAACCGGCGCGGTGATTGGCGCTGGCGCTGTAGTGACAAAGGATGTCCCCGACTACGCCGTTGTAGTTGGAAACCCCGCGAAGATTCTACGCATGCGTTTTCCCGAGGCAACGTATGCCGCCCTTTTGCAATTGCAATGGTGGAACTGGTCGCACGACAAATTGCGCATGGCTCTGCCCGAATTCCGGACGCTTCCTGCAAGCGAGTTCGCGCGAAAGTGGCTTGCAGAGCCCTTTGCAGGCGGTGCTAACGAGGACTGAAAGAGATTTTCAACTGTTTTGAATGGATCAAGCAATTAGAATCGCCGGATTAAGGAGAGGGCACTGTCAGATAAAAATTGGTTGCCCAGATCGGCGAGGGCGATACGGTAGGGAATGACCACCCTGCCCATCTTCAAATACTTCAAGACCTCGCCAGAAATCATCTGTCTGGCCGTGATGATGTATGTCCGATATCCACTCTCGCTGGGGAACGTCGAGGATCTCCTCCACGAGCGTGGGATCGACATCACCCATGAGACGGTACGCTTCTGGTGGAACCGCTTTGGTCAAATATTTTCTGCCGAGATCCGTCGAAATCGAACCGCTGCGATGCGTGCATTCCGGCATCGCCGTTGGCATCTCGACGAAGTTTTCGTCAAAATCAACGGCGTCAAACATTAACTTTGGCGGGCCGTCGATCATGAAGGCGAAGTACTCGAAAGCTTCGTCACCAAGACCCGTGATCGCAAAGCCGCGTTGAAATTCCTCAGGAAATCGCTTCGAAGAAGCGCTCCCCCTGAGACTATCGTGACTGACCGCCTGGCATCCTGTGGCGCAGCCCTCAAAGAACTGGTGGATGCTGACGCGAGAACCATTGGAAAATGGCTGAATAATCGAGCTGAAAACAGTCACCAGCCTTTCCGACGACGTGAACGGGCCATGCTTCGTTTCCGGCGGGTGCGAAGTTTACAGAAATTCGTCGCCATACACGGCTCCATCCACAACCACTTCAACCAGGAGCGCCATCTCACCTCACGACAAATATTCGAGGCCCGTCGTGACGCCGCCATGAACGAATGGCGTCAACTTTGCGCGGACTGATCGAAGCCCCTTGGGCGAATTCTGAGACTTTTTTTGTTTTGTCTGACACTATCCACGTGAAAGAGGCGATTTTCGTCTTGCGTTCCCGGATGATTCATTCGAATTGGATTGCGACAGGCTCAAACTAGAAGACCCAAGCACGATGTCTCAAACACACGAAACCCTGGTCTCCCTGCCCGATGGCTCAACGCAGGCCTTTATTCATCGCGGCTCTCATGCCGACCTCGGCGTCATCGAGCAAATTTTTAAAAATCGGGACTATGCGCTGGAAACGCTCCGTCGCTGTGAAGAATTCGACCAGAAATTCCGGGCGCTGACTGCTGCGGAAAAAAAACCTCTCATCGTCGACTGCGGTGCGAATATTGGCGCCAGCGCTTGCTGGTTCGCGGCGGCCTTTCCAGGATCGCATGTCGTTTGCTTTGAACCCGACGGCGCGAACTTCCAATTACTGCAGACGAACACCAAAAGCCTGGACGCCGAACTCCACATGGCCGCGATTGCGGCCATCGATGGCGTAGCGGCTTTGGTCGATCCCGGCGAGGGCGAGTGGGGTTACCGGACCCGGCAGAGCGAAACGGGCGACATACCCGTGATGTCTTTGAACCGCTTAGTAAACTGCAAGAAATCCACCGGCTATGTTCCCTTCATCGTCAAGATCGACATAGAAGGCGGCGAGAAAGAACTGTTTTCGGAGCAGACCAGCTGGATCGACGAATTTCCGATTCTTATCATAGAGTTGCACGACTGGCTGCTGCCGAAAATGAGGACATCGCAGAGCTTCATCAAGGCCATCGCCGGCCATGACAGAGACTTCGTCTACGCCGGGGAAAACATTTTCTCGCTGAAGAACGAATGAGGGCTTGCCCGGCCATGCCATTTCAAATTGTCCGGCCCGTCACTGGTGTAATATCTGCCTGCGGGCCGCGCATCACCCGCTGGCGAATCGCCTTGTTCACTTCACTCGACAATTGTAATCGGTTGATTGATCGCAGCGAGGCTGGAAGCGTCTGGTTTGCGTCGGCTCGCGGCGCAGCGCGTCCGCAAGGAGATATTACTTGATCGCCTATTTCATTCTGGTTCACCGCTATCCCGAACAATTCAAGCGCATGTTCAGGGCGATCCATGATCCGTCAAATTTCTATGCCGTCCACGTCGACAGAAATTCGGGCCCGGAGTTCACCAAGGACATCCGGGAATTTCTCCGGCCTTACCGGAATGCCGAAATTATCCGCGCGCAAGGGGCGCTGTGGGGCGGCTACAGTCTTGTCGAGGCCCAGTTGCGTGGCATGAAGCGTCTGCTCGAAATGGACGCGAACTGGACGCATTTCATCAATCTCAGCGGACAGGATTTTCCGCTCAAATCGCAAGCCTTCATCGCCAATTTTCTCAAGCAGAATGCTGGCAAGGAATTCATTAGCGTCCTCGATCAGGCGGTGGTCAGGCCGGAAACTATGGACCGCATTGAATACATTTATATCGAATTATTCGGACGCATTTTCGAAACTCGGATTCCGCGAAAATTTCTCAAAAACGCAAAGCCCTACGTCGGCACGCAATGGATGATTGCCGGCCGTGAGTTTTGTGAATTCGTCTGCAACACGCAGGAGGTGAATCGTTTTAAGCGATACTACCGGTATACATACATCCCAGACGAGAGCTTTTTCCAGACCGTAATGATGAACGGAGCGCCCCATGGAACCATCGTGTCCGACGACCTGCGCATCGTCGAATGGGTTCCACACAACTACATGCTGCGGCCGCGCACGCTGGGCATCAACGACGCCGTTTATCTCACGTCGTCGGACAAGCTGTTCGCACGAAAATTCGACATGACGCATGATTCGGAAATCATCGATCTGCTGGAGCGGCAAATTCAAATGTCTACGGGCTCTGTCAAATAAAAATTGGTTGCCCGCGGCAGTTAGGGCGATGCGGTAAGGAATGACCACCCTGCCCATCTTCCGATACTTCAAAACCTCGCCAGAAGTCATCCGTTTGGCCGTGATGATGTATGTCCGATATCCAATCTCGCTGCGGAACGTCGAGGATGCACTTTGCACGATCATTCGCCCGCAGCCCTTGCTGGACAAGACCAGGCACCAAAATAGACGCCTCACCAAGGTGTTCGACCATCCGGTCTTTAACAGTCACGACTAATCCCTACCGTCTGCCTTCGCGCACGCTATTATCAACGATAGATGTGATTGCGATGGCGCTACCTTGAGGCATGTCAGCTATCGAAGCGTCATCCCGGGAAACTTCATAGGCGCGATATTCGGAGGCTTGGCCTTCGGCAAGTCCTGTGAGCTTGAATAACGAGGACATGCAGCTTTGTCCCTTTGATCCGCCGTCCACGGCGTTGCGATCTTGGAACTCCTTTAACCTTGCAGCGAAAGCACAAAACTGTCGCCCAGAAGTCATCGTTCTGTTTCATCCGCGCGCTTTGTTGATCTGACCATCCGCCATCGTAAGCGAGGCCAACGAAGATCATGCAGGACGCGCGCATTTCAGACATGCTGGCAAACATTCCAAATATCGACGGAGACAAGTGCTCAGATTTCCGACAAGCAAACGGCCTCGACCTACCCGCATTCGCAATCAATTTGGCGCGAAGGCCGGATCGCTGGCATGCGCTGACACAGAGGTTCCGGGGGGTCGGAATCGACCGCATCGTACGCGCGCCTGCGGTGGATGGCGCCGCGCTTTCCAGCGAGACCCTATCGGTTTTTCTCGGTGAGGCGGCGGACAGCGCCGATGCGCCGCCCGGCTGTCACCTCTCGCTGACACGGCCGGCAGTCGGCTGTTTCCTCTCGCATCTTTCGATCTGGAAATGGGTGGCCAGTTCTGGCTTGCCGTGCGTCATGGTGATGGAAGACGACGCCAGTCCGACACCGGACTTCAACGCCTCTCTCTTTGCGGCTGCGCTTCAGTCTCAGCCAGCGACAGGAATTCTTTTTCCGGGCTGTACAATTATGAGCGGACTTGCGGAAGGCCGCCAGCAGAACGGGCTCGTGCGCGTCTATTACTTCAACGGCACATTTGCGTATATCGTCTCCGCGCAGGCCTGCGCCTATCTGCTGCAACACATGCTGCCCATGCGAATGCACGTCGACCACCAGATCAGCCATCTGCTGTTCTCACGCCGCGAAGAATTTCCGGGCTTCCTAATGCAACCTGCGGCGATCCAGCCGGATTGGGGTCTGGGCAGCGATTGCCACGTAGACTTGCGCGATGAACCAGCTGCCGACCGGGCGCAGCGGCTCATGTTCGACGAATGCCGCACAACACTCGAGGCCGAAGGTCGCGAGCTACGCCCGGATGACTCGCCGATGTCGCAAGCAGCCTGACGCTGGCTTCAGAAAAGCTATCAGCAATTGGCAAGGGCACCATGAAGTTGCGCCAAACAATCCAACATGCCCTTGGACCTTAACTTTAACATTGCCTTTTCCAGGCTTGCCTAAGCGGTCGTCGAACAGATAATGACTTTGCAGTTCCGCGAACATGCTGAACGCAAACGACGCCCGCCCTTTACGATCTTGGCCACCGCGAGCCACGTGTTGTGATAGAGGATCGATTGCGGCTCGCCTCCGAGAACGTCCCACCGCGGCACCTGCGAGAACCAGGCGAAGGCGCGCGTCTTTGCTAATGTCGTCGCCGTACAAAGGTTCATTTTCGGCTGTGCAGTCATGCACCGCAGCTGATGTTGCGCTCCGCGTCGATTGATCCCTCCACCGACGTGTTGTTCAAGCAGACTGGGGCAAGCTGCGAGTCACGGGTGGAACCAGTCGCAAGCGCGTATCTGTGGTGCGCGGCCCCCTGCCGCTCTCGCAGTAGGAATTCACAGGCTCGACATGCATGTCGGCGACAATGATGGACTCACCTATCTTGCCACGCATGTCTTCGCAGTCGTGAGCAGATGAACCACCCCGACACGTTGACGTCACAAGAATCATCTAACCGAAATATAGTTCGAATTAGCAGGGAGCTTTCTGTGAGCTTATTTTTTAGGACGGCAGGGGGTTCGCGGCTGCAACTTGCCGAGGCGGTGCACAAGAACAGTCTCCTGTCCCGTGAAGGCATGTTGGAGCGCCTTTTTACGTTCCTGTTCAGCGGCCTTGTCTATCCGCAAATCTGGGAAGATCCCGTTGTCGATATGGACGCATTGTGCCTAACGCAAAGCGACAGATTGATCGCCATCGCTTCGGGCGGATGTAACGTCGCTTCATATCTTGTGGCCGAGCCAGCTCACATTACGGCAGTCGATCTCAATGCATCGCATGTGGCGCTCAACCGTTTGAAGCTTGCAGCGTTTCGGCATTTGCCGGATTATGCCAGCTTCCATCGCTTCTTTGCCCATGCCGCAGACAAAGGGAATGTCGCCGCGTACGATAAGCATCTTGCGGCTCATCTCGATGAAAACTGTCGGGCCTATTGGGGGCGACGCGATTATTTCGGCCGACGTTACGTCAGCCGGTTTGCACGCGGCTTTTACAGGCATGGTCTGCTTGGCCAATTCATCGGGATGGTGCATCTGCTCGGACTGTTGCATGCCCGTAGTGTCCGGACCTTGCTCAACGCGCGCGACATCGAAGAACAACGCGAAATCTTCGAACGCGATATCGCTTCGCTGTTTTCCAGCCGGCTCGTGCGTTTCCTGGCGAGGCAGCCGGCATCGCTTTACGGCCTCGGCATTCCCCCGGCCCAGTATCGTGCCCTGGCGGCGGATCACAAGGATGGCATGATCGGCGCTCTTCGAGAACGTGTCCGGCGCCTCGCCTGCGACTTCCCGCTCAGGGACAATTACTTTGCGCACCAGGCTTTTGGCCGCGCCTATTCGCTTGCTCCGGACGCGCCCTTGCCACCGTATCTCCAGCGTGAAAATTATGCTCGCATCCGGGCGGCTGTCGAGCGCGTGGACGTCCTTCAGATCTCCATGACCAAGCAGCTTGCTTCGCTTCCTGCTGATAGCATGGATTGTTACGTGCTCCTCGATGCGCAGGACTGGATGAACGATCAGGACCTCAACGCGCTGTGGGCACAGATCACGCGCACGGCGCGGCCCGGAGCTCGCGTCATATTCAGGACGGCAGCCGATGAGCTCCTGCTGCCTGGACGCGTGGCGGATGAGGTCCTCCAACGTTGGCAGCGTGACGACGTCCGTTCCAGGGCGTTACACAAGCGCGACCGATCGGCAATTTACGGCGCTTTCCATCTCTATACCCAGAAGGGCAGCATCCGTGTCTGACGCAGCTTTCCGCATGGATCGTATGTATGCCTGGCAAACCGGGATCTACGATTTCACGCGCAAACCTTATCTTTTGGGACGCGACACGCTCATCGGGTCACTCGCGCCGCCCTTGGGCGGCAATGTGCTGGAAATCGGATGCGGTACAGGCCGCAATCTCGTTCAAGCCGCACGCCGATGGCCGAATGCACAATTCTTCGGCTTCGACGTGTCCCGCGCGATGCTTGCTAAAGCGGAAAAGTCAATTGCCGATGCAGGTTTGGGAGAGAGGGTCAAACTCGCCCAAGGCGATGCGAATGCATTTCCAAACGACCTTTTTCCGGTGCCGCGATTCGAGCGGGTCTATTTCTCCTATACGCTTTCGATGGTCCCGGACTGGGAGCGAGTGCTCGAACGTTCGCTGGCGTGCCTTGCGCCCGGCGGCTCGCTCCTGATCGCCGATTTCGGCGATCAGCGCGATTTACCGCCCGCCTTCAAAGTTGTGCTGAAGCGCTGGCTGTCGCTTTTTCATGTGGAGCCGCGGGTGGAACTGGAAAGTGTGTTGCGTGACCTGGCCGCGCGCGCGGGACTGCGCGGAGATTTCGTGCGCCTCTACCGCGGCTATGCGTTCCTGGCGGCGCTTCATCGCGCCTAATCGTAAACGCGCGCGCCTTCAAAGCAATCAAGCGCGAAATCTGACCCATCCTCGAAGGGAGCTGTCATGACTACGCCTGCCGTCCGCCATCTTCGCACTCTGTTCATATCCGATGTGCATCTGGGCACGCGCGGGTCGCAGGCGCAGGCATTGCTCGACTTTCTTAAGATCCACGAAGCCGACGAAATCTATCTGGTGGGCGATATCATCGACGGCTGGCGCCTCCGCAAGGCCTGGCACTGGCCGCAGTCTCATAACGACGTCGTGCAAAAACTCCTGCGCAAGGCGCGCAAAGGTACGAGGATTGTCTTCGTTCCCGGCAATCACGATGAATTTCTGCGGGACTATGCCGGCTCCAATTTTGGCGGCGTAGAAATTTTCGAAGAGGCAATTCACACCTGCGCTGACGGACGCAAGATGCTCTTGCTGCATGGAGACAAGTTCGATACGGTCGTGCGTAATGTGCGTTGGCTCGCTCTCCTCGGCGATCAGGCGTATGATTTCGCGATATGGCTGAACGGGCATATTGCGCGTGTCAGGCGCTGTCTCGGCCTGCCCTATTGGTCCTTCTCGCAATGGAGCAAAGATAAGGTGAAGCAGGCCGTCAGCTTTGTCACGGCATTCGAGGAGGCCGTGGTGCGCGATGCACGGCACCACGACGTGGATGTTGTCCTATGCGGACACATCCATAAGGCGGTCATGAAGAATTTCGGGGATATCACATATGTGAATTGCGGAGACTGGGTGGAATCATGCACCGCCGTGCTTGAGCATCACGACGGACGCCTGGAAATCTGCCACTGGCACAAGTCCCGCGACGACGAATTGCGTCAGGCAAGTCTACGCCGGCGCGAACCGATTGCCGCATAACTTGCGGCCTGCCGCCGCAGGATCGCGAGGAAGTCATCGGCGCTGGCTTCCAGCGAATGGCGCATGCCGACTTCCTTGCACAGCGTTCTTGAGAGACCCAGCGCCGTCAGCGCCGCCGATCGAAGATCTTCATTCATGACGCCGCACTCTTCTCCGCCGAAGATTTCCCGAGCCCCGGCCGAAGGAAAACAGGCTACCGGCACCCCGGCAGCCAAGGCCTCAGCCATGACAAGCCCATAGGTGTCTGTCTTGCTAGGAAAGACGAAACAATCTGCCGCGCGATAGGTGGCGCCAAGAGATTCTCCATGTAGCGCCCCAAGGAAGCGCGCTTGCGGATAAAGTATTTGCAAGCGCACACGCTCGGGTCCATCGCCAACAACCAGCTTAGAGCCAGGCAGATCCAGCCGGAGAAAGTCTTCAACGCTTTTTTCAACGGCAAGACGCCCGACATACAGAAAGATCGGCCTCGGCAGATCGAAGTTGGCGACTGGACCGTTGGCGAAACTCGACACGTTGATGCCACGGCGCCATTGCACGACACGCTCGAATCCGCGATGACGTAGTTCGCGGGCAAGCTCGCGTGTTGCCACCAGCGTACAAGCCGCAGCGCCATGAAAGCGGCGCAACAAGCTATATGTCCAACTCGACGGCACAGGGTACCGGCGCGCGATATATTCGGGATAGCGCGTATGGTAGCAGGTTGTGAAAGGGATACTCCGGCTAAGACAGTAACGGCGCGCCCACAGGCCGAGAGGGCCCTCGGTCGCAATATGAACGATGTCGGGTGTGACTTTGGCGATGGCCCTTGCGACCGATACCGGCCATACCATCGCAAGTTCAATCTCCGGATACGTCGGCAAAGGCAGGCGCGGGAACGGTTCGGGTGTCAGCATTCGCAAATCTACCCGCGTGGCAAGGTGGCTCGATAGCCATTCGTACGTGCGCGCAACGCCATTCACCTGCGGCCGCCAGGCATCTGTCACAATCATGACCTGCATGCGATATCACCTGTAATGCACTTTATCTTCACACCATGATTCTGCGTCTTTGCAATGACATTTCCTAGCGACGCAATCGTCGAAAGCGCACATTTGTGTAGCGCTGTCATTCGCTTGTCGTTTGTCGAACGTATTTGTCGAAGTATGTCACTCATCGGATCGACATGCCTCGGAATATCCGCCGCCGCTCTTGCTGTGCAATGGCTGTCCAGTGGGCTCGCCATATATCGATGCCGGCGCGGAGCAGAACAACCCCGCAAGCCTTTAGACGCGCCTGCAGTGACCATAGTCAGACCCCTGCGCGGCTTGGAAGAATTCTCACGCGAGACGCTCGCGTCGACTTTCGGAATATCCTATCCACTTTATGAAATTCTGTTCTGCGTCGCGGATCCGAACGATCCCGTCATTCCCCTGGTGCGCGATCTGATTGCAGCACACATCGGGCGCGAAGCTCGTCTCCTGATCGGCGACGATGCGCTCAGCATGAACCCCAAGCTCAACAACATGGCCAAGGGATTCAGCCAAGCAAAATTCGAGCATATCGTCTTTGTGGATAGCAATGTCTTCATGCCCGTCCATTACCTTGACCAGCTCGTATCGATCTTGCAATCGGGGGCGGGCATGGTGACGGCCCCGCCGATCGGTCAACTACCCATCGGATTTTGGGCCAAGGTCGAATGCGCTTTCCTGAATACTTATCAGGGCCGAGTGCAATATGCCGTTGACGCGCTGGGATTTGGATTCGCACAGGGCAAGACGCTCTTTTTCCGGAAGGCCGATCTTGATCGCGGCGGGTTCGGGTTCCTTGCTTCCGAACCTGCAGAAGACGCGGCGGCCACGAAGATGATGCGGCAAAAAGGCAAGCCTATTCGTCTTGCGGGCCCATTCGCGCAACTCATCGGCAAACGAACGTTTGCTGAGACATGGGGTCGTCAGCTCCGATGGGCCCGGCTTCGACGCGCGAGCTTCCCCTTGCTGTTCGCACTCGAAATTATTGCTGGCATATTCCCGCCGCTCCTAGCCCTCGCGGCTGGCTTGGGCGCCTACGACATGCTTTCGGGTGCGGCAATCGTCGCTTTCGTTGCGATCTGGTATGCACCGGAGTTCGCTTTGTCACGTGCGGCGGGATGGCCCGGCTCACTCCTCGCGATGATCCTCCGTGATATGCTCTTGCCAGTCTTATATATCAGCGCATACTCAGGCCGCGAGATCAACTGGCATGGGAAAGTCATGCCCGTACGGCAGGCGCGGCTGCCGCAAATCTCCATGCACCTTCTCACACTGATACGCCGCAATCGCTAGTTCGACACATCCCAACATGCACAGTTGCTTCTGCGCGGCGCACCGGGCATCATAGCGGAATGCGCACCGCGAATGTAGCGCCTTCGCCCAAGGTAATCGAAATTTTCAAATGACCCCGATGATGCGCGATGATGTGCTTGACGATCGCCAATCCCAGACCCGTGCCGCCCTTTGCCCGACTGGTCGGGGCATCGACGCTATAAAAACGTTCAGTCAATCGCGGCAAGTGAACGGCCGCAATCCATGGGCCGTGATCTCGCACCTCCAGTATTGCAGTATCTCGATCCTTCTTGAGGGCACTTCTAAAAACTCTTCGCGAATTTAACTAGGGCCTGTCGTCATTTAAGGGATTCGCAAATCAGTGAAAGCGTGATTCATGGGGAGCCTTCCTGAAGGAGGCTTGTGATGGAACGCCATGCTTTGCGCGACGATCAATTCGCTCGGATTGAAAATTTGCTTCCGGGTCGTCCC
>CAMDKB010000119.1 GCA_945901195.1 Rhizobium sp. Q54 | reverse complement strand
CCTCCGCCACACGTTCGACGCCCCGGCTTTTCATTTATGCTTGCGGTGCGGCGTTCGTTGTGCTGCTTGCGCTGATTCCCGTTTATGCGGGAACTTATCTGACGAGCTTCGTCCTCGCATTGATGATTTCATTCGTTCTTGCGCAGAGTTGGGATTGGGTGAATGGCCAGATGGGCTATCTTAATCTCGGTCACTTCGCGTTTTATGGCGTCGGCGCTTACGCTTTCGCAATTCTGCTGACACGCGGCGTGCCGATCGTGCCTTGCTTTGCTGCAGCCGTGTTCTTTGCGTCGCTCGCAGCGCTGCTTGTTTCGCTCCCGTTGTTCCGTCTGAAGGGCGACTATTTCGCGTTTGCAACCCTGGCTATTGTGCCGCTGTGTGAATTGCTGGCAAACAATTTTGAAGGTCTCACCAAAGGCAGCGATGGCATAACGCTGCCACCGGACTATGTATTGAAGCCAGCCTATATTTTGGCGGCGCTTCTTGTTGCGCTCACTCTGGCGACGACATTGTGGCTCATGCGGTCGCGTTTTGGCTATGCCCTTCGCGCTATCCGCAATGACGAACAGGTTGCAGAGGTGGCCGGTGTGCGGCTGTTTCCTTACAAGGCGGCAACCCTGATGCTGAGTGCCGCTTTTGCGGGTCTGGCAGGCTCCATTCAGGCCTGGCAGTTCAGCTATATCGCGCCAAATACCATGTTCAATCTTGGCGTTGCGCTGGTGCCGATTGCCGGTGCGCTGCTCGGCGGCTCGGGTCTCCTCTTGGGCCCCTTGTTCGGGATGGTCCTGTTTTCATCACTGGAACAGGCGCTTCTGGTGAAGATGTCCCATCTGCGCGAAGCTGTTCTGGGCGTGGTGATCATTCTCATCGGGCGTTTTCTGCCCGGTGGCTTGCTGCGCGCCAAATGGATTTCGCGGCACGATCTGCTCTCATGGCTATCGCGCGAGAGCCACTTTGAATTGGGCGAGAGCCGGGTCGCTATTGTCGGCGAACGTCTTCCGCTAGCCCATCGCGCCGTGGATAAAGACAGCATTGTCCTGGAATGTGAGGGAGCAACAATGGCGTTTGGCGGCAACGTGGCTGTCAACAACGTCAGCTTGAAAATAAGGCAGGGCGAGATTGTCGGCCTTGTTGGTCCAAACGGATCCGGCAAGACGACTTTATTTAATCTCGTGTCAGGCATTTATCGCCCGCGCTCGGGCCGTATTCTGATCGAGGGGCGTGACATAGCTGATTATCGTGCCGATGAAATCACCCAACTTGGCATCGGCCGCAGCTATCAGATTCCCCGCCCCTTTGCCGAACTCACAGTGCGCGAGAATATCGCAATTGGTCGAACATTCGGCGCGAGCAAGACTCCATTACTTGAAGCCATGCGCTCAGCAGACATTTTCGCGGGCTTTGTGGGGCTTGGCGCTTTACTTGAGCAAAAAGCGGAATTGCTCAGCCTGCAACAGAAAAAGGCGCTTGAACTGGCGCGTGCTCTGGCTGCCGAACCGAAATTGCTTCTCGTTGATGAAGTCGCCTCTGGCCTGTCCACTGTGGAAATTGCAACATTTGTGAAACATATACGCGACATCCGCGATCAATACGGCATCACCATCATCTGGGTTGAGCATATCTTTTCCGCGCTATCGCAAGTCGTGGACAGGCTCATAGTGCTCGATAGCGGCGCAGTGATCGCCGATGCACCCCTTGCCGAAGCCATGCGCGATGAACGCGTACTGACGACCTATCTCGGCCACGCGGCGGGAGAGGCAAAATGAATCTCCTCAAGGTTTCGGATCTGGAAGTGTCGCATGGACCGCTCCAGGCATTATGGGGCGTCGATTTAGCCATCGCTACCGGCGAAAAGGTAGGACTCCTCGGCGCAAATGGTGCGGGAAAATCCACAACGCTTGGGGCCATTATCGGACACTACCCGGCAAAAGCAGGCCGCATCGAGCTTGATGGCAGCGATGCTTCGACGCTGGATGTTTCGCAACGGGTCATGCGTGGCCTTGCGCTGGTGCCGGAGGGGCGACGCCTTTTCGTTGAAATGAGTGTGCGCGAAAATCTTGAAATGGGAGCTTATCTGGCTGCGCCACGCAAGAAACTGTCCCGGTCACTCGACCGCGTTTTCGATCTGTTTCCCATCCTGAAGGAAAAGCAGCGGCAGCCCGCCGGAACGCTTAGCGGCGGCCAGCAGCAGATGGTGGCAATCGGTCGTGCGCTGATGTCCTGTCCGCGCCTCCTGCTGCTGGATGAACCCTTTATTGGTGTGGCGCCGCTCATCATCAAGGATGTCATGAATGTGCTGACGCAGATTGCCGCTGAAGGGATCACGATCGTTCTGGTCGAGCAGAATATTCATCGCGCCCTGGAATTTGTGGATCGCGCCTACGTCATAGAAAATGGGCGCACCGTGTTGGACGGTACGCGTGACCAGCTCTTAAACGACAAGAGTTTCGGTTCGAAACTTCTGGGACTGGATTAAAACAGCGGAGCCAAGCACATGGGCAAACTTGACGGCAAGGTAGCCATACTGACAGGCGGGGCCGAAGGCATCGGCGTCACCTATGCCAATGCGCTGGCCGCTGAAGGCGCCGCCGTCGCAATATGGGATGTCGTGTCATCCGAACAGTTGGCTGCGGATATTCGCGCCAAAGGCGGAAAATGCATGGGCATGGTCTGCGATGTCACCGATTCACGCGCCGTCAGCCAGAGCCTGTCAGCTGTTCTGGCGGAATTCGGTGGATTGCATATACTGGTCAACAACGCGGCAGTTTTCGCGCGCATGCTCGATTTGAAACCCTTTGAGGAATTGTCGAGCGCCGAATTCGACAAGGCGCTTGCGGTCAACGTCCGTGGCACCTTCGAATGTGCAAAAGCGGCCTCTCCCATCATGCGCAAGCAGGGCTATGGCAAGATTATCAACATAGCCTCCGGCACTGCGTTCAAGGGCACGGCAGGCATGATGCATTATGTGGCTTCAAAAGGCGCGGTCATATCGATGACACGCGCGATGGCCAATGAATTGGGGGCAGATGGTATTCGCGTGAATTGTATCGCACCCGGCCTTGTTCTTACGGACGCAATCGCCAGACCTGGACTGGAAGCGTTTCGCGAGGGGGCGATTGCCTCGCGTTTTCTTAAGCAACCGCACCAACCCGGCGATCTGGCCGGCGCCCTGGTGTTTCTGGCGTCGCCGGAAAGCGACTTCATCACCGGGCAGACCATCCCGGTGGATGGCGGCTCGGTGATGCACTAAGGAGCTGAACGAACGCTAGCTCTATTTGCTGAGTGTTTCGAACACTTTACGCACTGCATCACGGGGCGCCATGCCTTTTTGAATTAGCTCGTGATAATTCCGCGCGTTCTCGACACCTTCGCCCAGGGTACGGAATATTTCGCCGACCTGCGTCAAAACCTGTGTAATTTGATAGGTCAGCGGTTTGGCAGGACGAAAGACACCAGAGGGGAGTACGTTGGTGGTCATCGTAATTTCCTTCTCATTCAGAGGGATATGGAATATTCATGATCCCTATTGTGCAATGCAATATAAGTCCTTCGCAGTTGCAAAACAATCCCCAAGCTCGCATAGCAGCCCCTTGCATCCCGCATGTCATATCCTCGCCATGTTCAGGCAGGCCAAACCCAGTCCAATCCTTTACGGGGGCCTCTGTCGCCCCGACTCAGGATCCGGATATCGAATGCGGGCCATCCCTTTGCGAATGCCGCAGGCTGAGATAAGCTTTCATCAAACCAGACAACAAATCGGGATGAAACAAATGCGCCTTGGAATGTTCATGATGCCCCTGCACCCGCCGGGTCCGCCGATGTACGAATTCATCGATCAGGACACGCGCAAGTCGCTCTTGCTGGAAAAACTGGGCTACGACGAATTGTGGATTGGTGAACATTTTACAGCCACCAGCGAACCCTATCCTTCGCCTCTCATGTTCATGGCCAACCTGATTTCGCAGACCAAGAACATAAAATTCGCGACCGGCGTCATTAATCTGCCCAACCGCCACCCTGCCGTCGTCGCAGGCGAAATTGCGCAGTTTGATCATCTCAGCAAGGGGCGGTTGATATTCGGTGCGGGCACCGGCAGCCTTGGCTCGGATTTCGAATTGTTCCAGATTGGCGATGGCGAAACCCGTCAACGCATGCTGATTGAATCGCTCGAAACCATCCTTAAAATCTGGTCGAGTGATCCGCCCTATGACATCCAGGGCGAATTCTGGACGACGCAGATCAAGAAATCGATCAGCAAGGAACTTGGCCTTGGCGAAATGCCCAAGCCCTTCCAGAAACCGCATCCGGAAATCTGCATTCCCTCGGCAAGCCCCAATTCCACCAGCCTTCGCGCGACGGGCAAGCGCGGATGGAGTTTTGTCACGAGCTCCCTGCTGCAACCGCAATTCATCAAGCAGCAATGGGAAATCTATAGCGCAGGGTGTGCGGAAGGCGGACGAATGGCCGACGGGCGCAACTGGAGACTTTCGCGCAATATTTTTGTCGCGGCCACCGATGAGGAAGCACGCAGGCGCATCATGGATGCGAAAAGCGCCTATCAACACTATCTCGGCTATATGCGGACAGTATTCAAGAATATCGGCCGCCTTGCCGCGCTCAAATCCCACCCGGACATGCGTGACGACGAGATCACGGTCAATGGGATCATTGAGGAGCGGGTGATATTCGGCTCGCCGCAGACCGTGGCGCAAAAGCTGATTGATTTGCGTGAACAATGCGGGCCGTTTGGTACTGTTCTGGTGACGGGCGCTGACTGGAGCGGCCCGAACGAGGAATGGGAATCAGAATCGCTCTCGCGTTTGGCCAACGAGGTGATGCCCATCGTCAATGCGTCGGAGAAATCTGCCACCCGCGTTGCGGCAGAATAAGCCCATGCCCTACAGCACGCGCAACGGACTCAAAATCCACTATGAAGTACATGGCGCAGGCCCGGCGCTGATTTTCATTCACGCCAATCCTTTTGACAGGCGGCTGTGGATGTATCAGGTGGCCCGTTTCTCGCCATTCTATCGGGTGATCTCAATCGATCTGCGTGGCTACGGTCTCTCGGACAAGCCGGAAACACCATTTACACTGCGCGATATGACCGATGACGTTCTGGGAATCTGCAAGGATGAAGGAATCGAAAAGGCTATATTCTGCGGCTGTTCCGTAGGATCAGGTATTTCAATGCTGATTGGGCTCGAACATCCGCAGCTTGCGCAAGCTGTGATCCTTGTGGGCGGTTCGAGCAGCGGCCCAAGCGATGCACAGTCAATCGCTGCAGGCTTTCTGGGCAAGGATACCGGCTCCTATCTGATGGGTCTGATGCGCGGCTATGTTGCGCCGGGCTTCGCCGATACAGCATTAGGCAAGTGGCTGCTGAATTTGTTCGTAGAAAATGCTGATACGCTTTCACAAAAGTGCATCGGACAGATTTTCATCGCGCGCGGCAGCTATGACATGACAGATCGTCTTGCCGGGATGAAAACGCCAACGCTTATCATCAACGGCGAGTATGATATATCGCTGGAAGCAGGGACATATAGTGCTTCCCTGATTCCGGGCGCTGAACATTTTGTCCTGAAGAATACCGGTCATGCCTGCTGCATCGAAGACCCAAATGTCTTTGACGCAGCGATGATAGCCTTTCTCAGACGCAACAATCTCGTGCCTGCAGGCGCGCTACGCCATAACTAGAAAATAAAACGGAGGATCCAGTGACCCAACCTGTTCAACTTTATTGCTGGCATTTCATGTCCTATCCCTATCTTCCCAAAGACTTTGACGAGACGGAAGAGACTGCCTGGATAACCGTACCTAACAAGTTGTGGGATAAGGAAAAGTCGCACGGACTGCTGAATGAGTACATTGATCAGCTAGCCTACGCCGACACAATCGGTTTCGACGGCATGGTGCTGAATGAACATCATCAAAATATCTATGGACTGATGCCATCACCCAATCTTCTGGCCGCGGCGCTGACCCAGAAAACCAAACATGGCAAGATTGTCGTTCTTGGAAATCTGCTGCCCCTGCATGGCAATCCGCTTCGCGTAGCGGAAGAATATGCAATGCTGGACAACATGTCGAACGGGCGTGTCGTTGCAGGCCTCGCGCCCGGAGGTGGACAGGAAACCTTCAATTACAACACGCCGGCAGCCTATCAACGCGAACAATTCTGGGAAGCGGTAGATCTCATTCAGGATGCGTGGACCAAACAGGGCCCGTTTGCTTTTGAGGGCAAGCACTATCCGCTGCGTTACGTAAATCCGTGGCCACAGCCAACGCAAACGCCGCATCCGCCAATCTGGGTGCCAGGCGCACGTTCGCCCGAGACCATGCACGAAGTCGCCAAACGCGGGTTCACCTATTTTCTGTCCTCGCGGGTTGCCGGCGGTGAAGTCGCAAAAGTGCGCCACACCTTTGACAGCGTCCTGAAACAACATGGTTCGAGATATACGCCCGATCGTATGGGCATGTTGATGTCGGTTTACGTTGGCGAAACCGATGAACAAGCCGAAGCTGAATCGCATGAAGGTATCTGGTATTTCATCAAATACTGCCTGAAGGGCCATTTGCGCAGCGAAAAGGGCCGCTCAATGACCATGGGGCCGGGCATTCCCAGTTCGTCTGTTTCGGATTTCCGCAGGATTCTGGAGAATTCCAAGCCGGGCGGTCGCATGCTGGGCGATGTCGCTGACTTCAAGGAATTGCAAGCGTCACAGTCGATAATCGTGGGCAGCCCCGATACTGTTTTCAAGCAGATGATGGGAATTCTTGAACAGGCTCAGACCGGGACGCTGTTGATCCAGTTCCACATGGGCAATATGCGCGATGATCTCGCCCGCAAGAGCATGCGGTTGTTCGCGACAGAGGTTGCGCCAAGACTTCGCGAGGAATCCAGGAAGCTGTTTGCGAAGGAATATCCGGAGACGGAAAAGGTTGCCGCGTAAGTTCGGGAGGGACCGCACTGGCGCCATGCGCTGACGGTCCCTCTGATACCAACAGCGCGGACAATGAGCCATTGGTTGTGAGACATTAGGAGGGACCGGAAAACTCTCTCCTTTTTTCCGGCCCTCTTCTCGACGTCGGCGTACTTCGGATTACCAACCCCGGCCATAGGCGTGCCGGTTGTAGTTATAATGGCGGTATTGATTATAGCCGTAACCGTGGTTGTAACCGCGATAGCTATGATGGGAATAACTCCTGTGGTGATGGCCGTTTCCGTAGCCATGACCACCTGCTTGCGCCGGAGCGATGCTGACTGAGGCTGCCATCACGACGGTGGCTACGGCGGCGAAAGTTGTAAGAAGCTTTTTCATTTTAGTCTCCTGCGTATTCGGCCATCTGGCCGCTGGGTTAACGAGCGAGCGTTGCGCCCGATCTGTCACCGTTATAGACAGCAGCTTTGAATTCGCCTGTTCCTGTGGGAACAGGCGAAAGAGACTATTCCGCAACATGTGCGTTTTCACACAAGATACCATTTTTAAATTCTGGACGTGATCGGCTGTCGAGGCAGCTATCTATTCACCAGCAATTCTGATGCGGCTCTTTTGAGAACGCAGAACTTGCGTTGCAGCAGCATCCAGAGACCCGTCAGAATTCAAGGCGACACCATATATGTCGCAGGCCTCATCAGGCGTTACGTAACCTTCGACCACATCATGAACCACGCGCGCGGGATCGCGCTCGAGCGGCGATCCAAATCCGCCGCCCCCGCCTGAACGCGCGGTAAATCCTTCTCCGGGCCGTAGCCGCTGCATCATGATTTTTGCATTGGGAAAATCAGTCTTTGCGCCTTCGGTGAGATGCAGGCTGACGTTATTGCCAAAGCCATCCTTGCCACCATCAAGCCCCCACGGTGCGCAATGCATGCGGTCGACTTCAGCATTGAATGTTAGCGGTGCACGTGCAGACACCTTGCGCTCGATACCGAGCCCTCCGCGGAATTTTCCGGCGCCGCCAGATCCCTCGCGCAGTGCAAAACGGTCGATGATCAAAGGGTATTTGGACTCCACCGATTCGATGGGCGAATTATGAGTATCGCCATCATTGAGGCAGACGGTTGCACTCTGGCCGTCCTCGCTCAGCTTTGCGCCCCATCCTCCGCCGAGCGGCCCGAAGCCGCCAATGAAGAGATTGCCTGTCTTGGGATGAAAGCCATGGACGCGCACAGCTATGAGATCGGCATGATGGCCCGCAATGACCTTGTCCTGCATCGCAGTTTCCATCGCCTTGAAGACGGTGTCGACAATCGTCATGGGGAACGTCATCCACCAGCGCATGGCTGCAGGTTTGATGGCGCTCACGATGGTGCCGGGAGATAGCTTCACTTTGAGTGAGCGGAACGAACCTTCGTTGATGGGATAGTCCGTTGGTGACGTCAGGCATTTATAAGCGACCTGCGCGCAAGCATAACCTGTCGTGGGACCGGAATTATAAAAGCCGCGAACTTGTTTGGCGACGTCTGTCAGATCGATGGTCATGTCTTCGCCTGATACGATGACCTTGATCTTGATTGGGATCCGTTTGCCGATATCAACGCCATCATCGTCCATATACGACGTTGCCTGATATTCCCCATCGGGAATGGCGAGGGTGCGCGCACGGGCGGCGCGCTCGGACTGGTCCATGATCTGCGAAATGGCGGACAACGTCTCCTGCCGCCCATAACGCTCAAGCAATTCCTTGAATCGCCGCTCGCCTGTGGTCACAGCGGTAATCTGAGCACGCAAATCTCCCATCGCGCGATCAGGAATGCGCACGTTCATCCGGATGATGCTGACCAGATCGTCATTCATCACGCCCGCCATACGCAGCTTCATGATCGGGATCTGCAAACCTTCGGCATAGATATCGGTCGTAATCCCGCCGATGGTGCCGCCAATATCAATCCAGTGCGCCATGCAGCAGGCAAAGGCGCTCAGCTTGCCTTGATGAAAAATCGGCAGGCTCAAGGTAACATGGTTGAGGTGGCTGCCGGTGAGATAGGCATCGTTGGTAATGAGAATATCACCCTCTTCGATGCCATCAGTCCCGAAGTGCTTCAGCTTCGCCCTCACGGTCTCCGACATGCCACGAATGAACATGGGCAGGCCGATGCCTATAGAGATGGTGTCGCCTTCCGGGGTAAAAAGCCCGACAGTAAAATCCAGCGCTTCGTAGATGATCATATTATAAGCTGTGCGCGTGAGATTGTTTTTCATCTCTTCGGTCACCGCCAGAACGCCGTGACGAATGATTTCGGTAAGAACCGGATCGGCCTTTGCAAATCTACGCACGGGAACGTGCTTTTTGGCTAACCCTTTCTTCGCGGCCTTTTTTGCCACTTTCTTCGCTGGTTTTGAACGGGCAGCCATGATCAATTCCTGCCGATGTCGATGATGAGATTGCCGAAAGCGTCTACGGACAATTTGTCCCCGGGGAAGACCACTGTTGTCGACGCGTGCTCCTCGATCAGCGCAGGGCCAGTGATCTTGTTGCCACCCTTCAATTCCTCGCGAATGTAGATTGGCGTCTTCATCGCTGCCTTGCGGTTGTCGAAACTGACCATGCGGGTGCCCAGCGACGCGGCCTTGGGCGGCGCAGCTGATCCCTTGCCGATACGTTCCATGGCAGGTTTTTTCATGAGGCCAGTGACTGTAGCGCGCAGGCTGACGATCTCCGCTGGCTCGCCCGGTGCGCAAGTGCCGTATCTCAGCTGATGTTCGGCGTCGAAAGCCTTCTTGATGCCGCCACGGTCCTGCTTTTTGAACAGCGCTTCCGAAAGCTCGATCGTTACAGCATGTTCCTGCCCGACGTAGCGCATATCAGCCCAGCGTGTGATCTTGCGCTTGAGGTTGCCAGACCCGGCACGCTCCAATGCAGCGCCCCCATCGGCGATCAATTCCGCATAAATCGTTTCCATCTGGCTGAAGTCGACATTGGCGAGACGACCAGGCCATGTTCGCACGTAATCGTAACGAAGATCAGCAAACAGCATCCCAAACGCGCAGAAATGGCCAGGCGCTCGAGGAATGATGACCTGCGCCGTGCCAATTTCACGGGCGATGGAGCTGGCGTGCAAGGGCCCGGCGCCGCCATATGCGATCAGCGGGAAGGCAGCAGCGTCAAGGCCTCGTTCTGTGGTCACTGTGCGAACAGCCAGTGACATGGTCGTTGCAGCGATGCGCAAAATGCCGGCAGCTGCTTCCACGGTGCCAAGCTTCAGCGGTTTGCCAATCTTTGCATCGATAGCGCGCTTAGCGGCATCGACATCAAGTGACATCTCACCGCCAAGAAAACGAGCGGGGTCCAAACGGCCCAGCACGAGATTCGCGTCGGTCACGGTGGGCTCTTCACCACCGCGGCCGTAACAGGCCGGGCCAGGCTCGGCGCCGGAGCTGACAGGGCCGACGTGCAAGGCATTGCCCTCGCCAAGCCAGGCGATGGACCCACCCCCTGTCCCCACTTCAAATATGTCCATCATGGGGATTTGCACAGGCAGACCCTGTTCATATCCGCCGATCATCGCCGCGCCGGTCGTCAGCGCCTCTTTCTTGTATATGACGCCTGCCTTGGCTGTAGTCCCGCCCATATCGAAGGCGATGGCATCCTCGATCCCTATGGCCCGGCAGAGCGCCTGGGCCCCTATGACGCCGGCTGCGGGACCCGATTCAAGCATGCGTATGCATTGCTCCCGGGCCTGC
Organism: Rhizobium sp. Q54; assembly: GCA_945901195.1. Classification (GTDB taxonomy): domain Bacteria; phylum Pseudomonadota; class Alphaproteobacteria; order Rhizobiales; family Beijerinckiaceae; genus Terripilifer. The sequence goes on along the minus strand of CAMDKB010000119.1, from coordinate 428 downwards.
GCCGATTCGTAGAGCCCACCAGTTGATTGAACCAGCAGAAAAGACCCTGTGAAGTTTTCCTTTTTCAGATGCTCATCAATGCCCGCAACGTAGCGGCTGACGCGCGGCCCGATGAAAGCGTTGGAAACCACGGTCGAAACCCGTTCAAACTCCCGGTATTCTTGCGATAATTCATGCGAGGCGGATACGAACGCGTTTGGAAAGCGTTGCTGCACAATCGCCTTCACACGGATTTCGTGGGCGGGATTGCGATAAGAATGCAGAAACATGATGGCAACCGCTTCGATGCCAAGCGGCTCCAGTTGATCGCAAACCGAATGAACGCTGGCCTTGTCCAGCGGTATATGAACGTCGCCCTCCGCTGTCAGCCGCTCGCGAACTTCAAAACGATGGGAGCGGCGAACAAGCGGCTCATGCTTCTTGAAATA
>CAMDKB010000118.1 GCA_945901195.1 Rhizobium sp. Q54 | reverse complement strand
ACGGCATCGACAAAAAGACGATTGCCAACATCGCTGTTGCGACCGACCGTGCCGGGACGACCCGGAAGCAAATTTTCAATCCGAGCGAATTGATCGTCGCGCAAAGCATGGCGTTCCATCCCAAGCCTCCTTCAGGAAGGCTCCCCATGAATCACGCTTTCACTGATTTGCGAATCCCTTAAATGACGACAGGCCCTAGCCTATTATGAGAAACGGCGCTACGTTTCGATCCCCAGACGGGTGGCAACCGTGGGCGTCGCGACGCTCCAAATTTGGAGTGGCGTGATGACCCGGGAGTTCCAAAGCGAGACAACCCTCGTCGTAACCATTTCTCTTGATGCAAAGCGACGCGACGGGATAACCGGCACGGATCTCTCATAAGTGGGATTTACGGGCGGGCTGGATCAAATCTCAGTGCATATGAACAGACAATCCACTGTCGTTAGTCTAACAACGGCTATCTCTGGCATTTAAGATGCCGTTTCGCTCGGCAATTCAGCCTGCCATCTTGTCAATAAACGGTAATTGGGCCAGTTTTATCCTGTACTGGCTTTCATCTGGGGAATGTCTGGCTAACTGTCACTACACCTGGAGCTACCGGCCGGATACATACTGCGCAAGCTTGAAATGTCTCGCAAAGACTGCACAAAAAAGCTTGCGAAGGGCCAATCAAGAGAACGAATGACCCAGTCTCCAGGAGGGAGCGAATGAAATTCAGCGGTTTGCCGGGCCGAAGCGAAAATCTCGCCTGCGCTGCGGCTCTGGGCTATGCACTCATGCTTGCGGGCGGAGCGCAGGCGGAGGACGCCGCGGCGGACTTCTATCGCGGCAAGACCGTCAACATCATCATCGGCACTTCGCCCGGCGGCGGCTACGATCTCTACGGACGTCTCGTCGCGCGCCACATTGGCAAGCACATACCGGGTAACCCCACCGTGGTTGCGTCCAACATGTCCGGCGCAGGCTCGCTCGTGCTGACGCAGCATATCGCCAGTGCCGCGGCGAAGGATGGAACGATCATCGGAGCGGTCTATCCAAGCGTCGTCACCGAACCGCTTTATGGCGACCGCACCAAGCTACGCTACGATGCGACAACCCTTCAGTATATCGGTAGCGCCAACAGCGAGGTCTATGTCTGTGCGGTCCGCGCCGATCTCAACATCAGGGACTTCGAGGATTTTCGCACGCGCGGACTGATCCTCGGCGGCAGCGCGGCGGGCGGATCGACCCGCGAGTTTCCGGCGCTTCTGATGAATGTCCTTGGTGCGAAGTTCAAGATGGTCAACGGTTATCCGGGCAGCACGGAAATATCTCTCGCCGTAGAGAAGAACGAAGTGCAGGGCCTGTGCGGCGCTGGCTGGTCCTCAATCATCGTCGGACGGCCCCAATGGATCCGCGACAAGTTCGTGACGATCACGGCGCAGGGCGCGCCAGAACCCAGCGAGGAACTTGACCGCATGGGTGTGCCGAACATCGCCAAGCAGGCGCGCACGGAAGAAGAGCGCAAGGTTATCGAACTCGCCGTTGCGCCACTTGCATTCGGGCGTCCTTTCGTCGTCGCGCCGGAAGTCCCTGCATCACGAGTCGCCGCGTTGCGCAAGGCTTTCGTCGACGCGCTCAACGATCCAGCCACGCGTGAGGACGCCGGCAAGATGAAACAGGACATTCGCGTGATGGAAGGCAGCGTACTGCAAGAAACCGTCAAGCGCATGCACACGACCCCGCCCGATATCATCGCGAAGGCGAAAGCCGCCGTGCATGTGAGGCAATAAGAGCTCCCGGTCAATGCCGCCGGTTCGATCCGGGCGGCCAGCTTCTCGTAGAGCTGGTAGGTCATTATTGGCAATAATTGCAAACGCATATCATTTTTGCTTGGATAGTGCGAATTTAGATAGGGAGGTATGTGGATGGTCAGCGCAGAAGAAAACGAAATTCTTACCCGGATTGGCCCTGGCTCGCGTATGGGCGCTCTCATGCGGCGCTATTGCCAGCCGATCGCAGCCGCAGCGGATATTGAGAACCGCTGGACCTACAGGGTGCGCGTGCTCGGCTAAAATCTGGTCCTTTACAAGGACCGCAGCGGCATGATCGGTCTCATAGGCGAGACTTGCCCGCACAGGAATGCATCGCTCGCCTATGGCATTCCTGCGGAAGACATCGGATACGCGCCGGGCGGCAGCTACGATCTCTATGCGCGCATGGTTGCCCGTCATCTCGGCAAACATATTCCGGGAAACCCGACGATTATTCCCAATAACATGCCGGGTGCGGGGTCCTTGCAGGCCGCCAATTTCCTCTACAGCGTCGCACCACGCGACGGATCCGCACTTGGCGCGCTCGGCGAAACGCTTGCCATGGAGCAGGCGTTGCAGAACCCCGGCGTCAAATACGATGCAATGCAATACACATCGATCGGTAGGATTGCGTCTTCGAACAATCTCATAATGGTCTGGCACACATCCAAGGCGCAATCCGTCGCCGATACGTTTTCGACGGAAATGACAATGGCGGGCACAGGGCCTAGCAATCTCGCAGAAATTGTTCCAAGGCTGCTGAACGGCCTCGCCGGAACTAGATTCCGTATCATATCGGGCTATGCGTCCGCAGGTCCCGGCATGCTGGCGATGGAACGCGGAGAGGTGGATGCTTCCGGCACCGCCTGGGCGACCATCAAATCGCAACGGCAGGACTGGTTGCGCGACAAGAAGATGAGGATAATCCTGCAAGTTGTTCCGACCCGTGATCCCGAATTGCCCGACGTCCCGGCCTTGCTCGAATTCGGCAAGACTGAACTGGATCGGCAAGTGTTGACTATCTATGCATCTGGCGGCGCAATAGGCCGCTCGATCGTTGCACCGCCAGGCTTGCCGCCGAGTATTTCGATGGCCCTGCGCGAAGCCTTTCAGTCGATGATCAAAGACAACGAAATGATTGCGGAACTGAAAAAAGCGCAACTCGAACTGTCACCTAACGATCATAGTTTTCTTGAAAAGACCGTCGCTCAGACTGTTCAAGTTCCTGCCTCAGTGCGCGAACGCGTGCGCGCCATTCTCGGCAAATGATTGGGCCGGTTTGCGAGACTCGCAAGTTCGGGGCGCATCCATCTATGGGCCTTTTGCCGAAAAGGCATCAATGCCGGCCCTGAACGCGTCGAGCGATAGGGCCGAATGTGGCAATTCGATATTTGCCGAGCCGGCTAGGTCCACCAGTATCTCCAGATCCTTGATCATGTTTCTGGTGGACAATTCCGGAAACTCCCCGTCGGCGAGCCCATGCGCGAAAGTTTTGCGTATCGCTGAATCCGCCGAACTGCCGGCCAGCGTGCCGATGAGCTTGTGAAGCTCCAGTCCGCTCGCCTGCGCGAAGGCTAGCATCTCCGACCAAATTGCAATCGTGTTTGCGACGATAGCCTGATTGCATGACTTCGCCGCCTGACCGCTGCCGGACGGCCCCATATAACTTATATTACTGCAATAGGCCTTGATGATCCCAGCAGCCTTTTGGCAAACGTTTTCATCGCCCCCCAGCCATGCGGCTAGACGCCTGGCTTCGGCGCCGGGCGGACCGCCAGAGATTGGCGCATCGACCCAGTGCAGGCCGAGTTCAGATGCCTTCCGAGCAAACTCCCGCGTCACCGCAGGATGTGTGCTTGAGTGGTCAATGAGAACAGTTCCCATGTGCGCCGACTTGGCGATACCCTGCGGACCGAAGGCCACGTCTTCGACCGCCTTTGCGTCGCTGACGCAAAAGATGACTGTTGCTGCATCCCTCGCAACGTCGCTAGCACTTAGTCCGATTTCCTGCGCGACACCGGACAATCGGTTCCTTGCGCCGGGATCGATGTCAAACACCTTCAGCCGATGACCATCCGCGATCAATGTTTCCACCATCGGCTTGCCTATGCGCCCGAGGCCGATCCAGCCGATTGCTCGTGCCTGCTTCAATTGCATCCGCGTTCTCCACTCACGATTTAAACACTTACGCTTGCACTTGAGCCGTTGCGCCGCTGCGGCGGCCAATGACGCGCGCAAGAATGGCTGAGGTTAGCGTTAAGGTCATGATAATCACGCCGATCACAGCTGCCGGTTCGAAGCGCCCAGAATCAAGCAGTGCGAGTTGCAACAGCGAGAGCGGCTGTGTGGCGCCAACACTCAATAAAACCAGCACACCAATTGCAGCATTCGCCGTTGCAAATATTTCCAGTCCGACAACAATGACGGTGGGGGAGATAAGTGGCAAAAGAATTCGGCGGAATGTGTAGAACTGAGACGCTCCGCATATTTCTGCTGCTTCCTCGAGCTCTTGACCTATCTGCAGAAAAGCGCCCCGCAGAACTTGCGTGCCAATTGTTATCGTGCCGAGCAAAATGGCGGCAACAAGAATTGCCGTGGTTCCATACAACGGCCGCAAGAACGGCACGGATGTGAAAATCTGCAATAGACCGAGGCTCAAAACGAGTCCCGGTATCAAGGCTGGAATCCAACTGAAGAAGTCCAGCCACCGGCGAGCTTTAAACTTTCGCTTCACAGTAACGTAGGCAACGAGTGTGAAAGCAATCATGCCGCAGATCGCCGAAACTGACGAAAGCGTGAGGGTGTTGAATAACGCGCTGGAGATTTGACTGTCGGACAGCGCACGTTCCCAATTGTCCAGCGTCCAGACATGATCCATCTTGAAATTGCCGAACATGTTCATGAAAGTACCAATTGTCAGTAGCGTGAACGGCACGACGGTCATGAACAGAAGCAGGACCGTGATGAGGGTGAAAATGGGCCATTTCCATCCGCCAAGGTCCACAATGCGGCTCTGAAATTTTCCGGATATGGAGGCATAGGCATATCGATTGACATAAGTTTGCTGCAGAATAACAAAAGGGATGATCGATAGTATGAACACCAGCGAAAGCGCGCTGGCCAGGCCCTGTTCGGGCGGTTCTCTGGTCATGGCGCCGTAAATGATGGTGCTATAGACCGAGATGCCTTTGGGCGATCCAAGGATGAGCTCGACTTCGAACGCCTGCATCGAACGAACTATACTCACTAGCAAAACGACAAGAAGCGTCGGTGCAAGAATGGGAATAACGATCTTCCAGACAGTGGCAAGCAGGCTTGCACCGGCAATGCGTGCTGCTTCCTCCAATGCTGAATTCAGGGCTCGGAACGCCGGCACTAGCAAAAAGACCTTGATGGCTATGCTGGTCGTTATGATGTGAACCCAGACGATGCCCCACCAAGAATAGACATTGAAAATTGGTCTATCGACAAAGGGTAGCATCATTGCGAGCTGATTCAGCAAGCCAGATCTTCCGGTCGCCAACATAATCCATGACAGCGTCACCGGCAGGGCGGGCATGAACAGCGCTACCCAGAATCCTACTTCCAGAATGTTTTTGTAAGGCAGGTTTGTGCGGGCAATCAGCCAGGCGATTATGACTCCAATGCTCATGCCAATCGTCTGACGCGTAATGCTGAGGGTGATTGTGTTGAAAAGAGCTTCGTTGAACTTCTCGAAGCTAAAAATTCTCAACCAATTAGAATATCCGAAAATGCTTTGCTGGCCGAGCTTGCTGGTATCGAAACTGTTGACGAACAGATAGAATATGGGAGCAAGGACGGTCAATGCGATCACAAGCAACAGGACGCTCGCGCCCAAAGTATACAACTGTATCCGCCAAAGTCCTTGCGGCGAAATCATGATTCAGCCCAGAATTGAACTTTATCCGGCGGGAAATAGAATTGTATTTTTTCCCCGATCCGGACCATCCGATGGCTGGCAATGTTCATCATGAACCGCTCGCCACTCGATGCCACCAGACTTGCTTCGTAATCGGGTCCCTGGAACAGCAGCGCCTCCACATATACTTCAATCTGGTTTGTCGGTTGGTCATGCTTATCCTGAAAGTTCATATCTTCTGGACGGATCGACACGACACAGTCCGTCTGATTTGAAGACAGTCGGCTAAGTCCCTCGCTTCGCACCAGTGTTCCATCCCCCAATCTGCATTGCTTCCCGTTTGAGTTAGCCTCGATGGTCCCTTTCAGTTTGATGCTTTCGCCGACAAAATCGCGCACGAAGGGTGTTGACGGATTGAGGTAGACTTCTTCCGGTGAACCAATCTGTTCGATCGTGCCGTTCTGGATGACAGCTACGCTATCGGATAGTGATAGGGCTTCCGCCTGATCGTGGGTGACGAAAAGAATTGACAGACCCAGGCGCATTTGAAGTGCTTTCAGCTCTGCGCGCAATTGATTGCGCAACTTCACATCAAGATTGCTGAAGGGTTCGTCCATCAAGAGGACGCCGGGGCTTGCGACCAGGCCGCGTGCGACGGCAACACGCTGCTGTTGGCCCCCCGATAGTTGAGTTCCGGATCGCTTCTCGAAACCCTGAAGACCCACCTGACGCAGGATCTCATGAACTTTCGTCGTCACTAAGTCATTGCTCTCCCGACGCGTTCGCAGGGGGAACGCAACATTCTCGAAGACGTTCATATGCGGCCAGATGCCATATGACTGGAAGACCATTCCCATGTCGCGCTTGTTGGGCGGTACAAAGATTTTCCCTATGGCATTGTCGACCACATTGCCTCGATAGATGATCCGGCCGGCATGGGCGCGCTCGAGTCCGCTGGCCATTCGAAGTATCGTCGTTTTCCCGCAGCCCGAGGGACCCAGCAGGGAAAGGACCTGTCCGCGCTCAAGACTGAAGCTGGCGGATTTCACAACTACATTATTGCCGAATTGACAACTAACGTTGTCAAACTCAAGCACAGGGCCGCTAGCCAAAGCATTCTCCGCTAAAACTTGTCCATCAGGAGGCAAAAGTGGAGATCATCGCGCGCGTCCTTTCACGTCGACGTAAAGCTTCATTGCCGCTTCAAGCGCCACGTTCCCGGCGTCGATGCCAGGGATGTATTCGTTGGGAAGGTTCGCCCATTCGGGCACGCTATCTTGATGCAATGTGTTGGCGGGCGGCGACACGTCCTTGCGCCTGCTGACAGCGTCGGATTCATTCAATTTGGCGAACTCCGCGACGAAAGCTTCCTGGCCTTCTTTGCTCAGGAGCCAGTTTACGAACAGTGTGGCTGCGGCCGCGTTGGGCGCATTCTTGAATACGGCAACGCCACGGCTGCCGATCAGGCCTCCAAAAGGCAACGGAGCGATGTTCTTGCAACCGCCGGATTTCTTGCAGCGGCTGATCACGTCGCTTGTCGTCCCTAAAGCGAGCGCCATATCTCCGCGTATCAGGGCGTCGGCAGCCTGGCGCGGATTCATGTTAACCACAAGGTCCATCTGCGCGTAGAATTGGCGCATGAATTCCGGACCTTTTTTCTGGTAGAACGAACCAAACATCCATGTGCCGCCATTGGCGTGGTAGGGATCGCGGATGCCGATCTTGCCCTTGAAGCTCGGATCAAGCAGCTGGTCGAGGCTGGTGACCTTAACCCCTTTGGAATTGTCCATATTCTGATGCGCGAGCACCGTCTTGAACAGGGCGTGGATGAAGACCTGCTTCGCCTTTGGTGTTGTCCATTGATAATCGGTGGCATGCCATTGGTTCTTGTCCGTTACCTCGGGCAGAAGCAGCAACGGCTCCAGATCCTGAAAAGCGCCGGCAGGAATGAGCAACGCATTCATATTGGTGGTGGACGCCCACATCACATCCCAGGCGAACATATTGTTCCGCTGCTCATTCAGGACGCGCGTGACCATCGCATCGGGAATAATCTCGGTGATTGCCACTTTGATGCCGGGAAATTTTCGCTGGAAGGCGCGGACGGTAGCTGCATAGCCATCCTGCGAATGAACGGAAATCACGAGCGACTGGCCCTTGGCTCTCTCCTGAAGGGCGGCCCATCTGGCGCGCCAGTCGTCCGGTGCCTTTTCCTGCGCTGCTAGTGTGCCTGCAAATGCGGTAACGCATAAGGACAACGCGAAAGATAGTATGCGCTTCATCCGTTCCCTCCCATTAAATACGTTGGCGGATTTGAGTCCGCCGATTCATTTTTCTATGTCTGCCATCAACCGTGTTTGCAGAACAGCTTTCATTCGCCGGCGGCAATTGCTCCCTTGGTCGTAAAGGGGCGGACGCCCTCGTCCATGGTAACATTCTTGGGCAAAACCGCGTCAATGGGACGAACCCTATAGGCCCGGTGGTTGCCGGCTTCGGGTGGCTCAATGCCATTCATCAGCGCTTTGGCGGCGTCGAGCATGCGCTTGCGCATCGCGACAATAGCGATGTCTGAACTTGTGAGCTTCTCCAGGCTTCTGTCTGCGATCGGTCCCGGTCCCTGCTCCTGTGTCACAGCCAGATCTTGGACGGGGATAGCCTTGATCCCGGTATACGACCGCCGGCGCTGATCCTCTCGATCGATCATGTAGTCGTTCGAACGGTTGGCGACGGTCGTGAAGGTGCCCGGAACCATATCTGGAAAAATTACGCCGGCGCGGGCGCTCTTCTGCTCGGTTTCGTTCAGCGGGCGGTCTGGATGCGTCCAAACACGGAATTGCATCGAGTTCTCGTCGTCGATGGGAATGCGAATATTTGTGACGAAAGGCGTATCGTTTGGCGCGGCGACCATCGTTCCAAATGGCAAAAGCCATTGATTGATACGCCATGAATAGTCGTCCGGCCCGGCATCACGCTGCGCAGCCAGCATAAGACCGTAATCGGTTGGCTTGACCGACCAGCGTGGCGCCTTATCGAGAAATGCAAACGGTGTGACGCGCGTTCCAACCGGAGGTTTCGCGTCGAGATTGCTGTGCAGGAAAGAAACGTGGCTTGAATCAATGTCTCCTTCCGCGAACTGCAGATAATTGCCCTCATTAACGATCTTGATTATGTGGCGATGGGAATCGGGCGCTTCAAGGAATTCAGCCATTGGCACTTCGGGCTTGAGTTCCGGCGGACCAAAGTAAGCCCAGATCATGCCCGCGCGCTCCTGCGTGGGATAAGCGCGCGTATTCATGTTGCCCTTGATACGCTCGCCATCCGGCGCGTTCGGCAAATCGACGCAATTGCCTTCTACGTCGAATTTCCAGCCGTGATAAACGCAGCGCAGACCGCAATCCTCGTTGCGGCCCCAGACCAGATGAGCGCGACGATGCGTACAATATGCGTCCAGTAAGCCGATTCTGCCTTTCGTATCCCTGAAGGCGACAAATTCTTCACCAAGCGCCCTTAACCGTACGGGAATACAATCGGGTTCAGGCAATTCGGAGATAAGCATCACCGGCAGCCAGAACCGCCTGAAAAGGTTGCCCATCGGCGTTCCAGGGCCCACGCGTACCAGAATCTCATTGTCTTCGCGTTTCATCATGACAATTTTACTCCAATTTTATCGTTGTCGTTGATTGCAAAAAGCAGCTTTAGCGTGCCTTTTTTCGAGCGATGACTGTTTTGCCAATGGAATACATTTTTCGGTAACGGTCAACTTTGGGGTCGGGTTCAGCACCAGCCGGAGAGATGACCCGCTGGACCTGATACAGCTTTAGAAGGCGCGACGACCCACTAGGTGTTTGATCCCGGACTTTGATGGTGCAATCTTTTCCATGCAATGGAAGGAAGCACTATGGGGCAGGTTCTTCACGGCAGCGCCACAACGACAGAGGCAATCCGTCGAGCAATACAAAATAGTCAAGAGAGCCTGAGGGCGCTGTCGAAGCGCTACGGGGTCAATCAAAAAACCGTGGCCAAATGGCGAAAGCGGAGCTCAGTTGCCGATCTCCCGACCGGGCCGAGGGATGCCAAGTCCACAGTGCTGACACTCGACGAAGAGGCGGTCATCGTCGCATTTCGGAGGCATACGCTGCTGCCGCTGGATGACTGCCTTTATTCTCTGCAACCGATGATCCCGCATCTGACCCGGTCATCGCTACACCGCTGTTTGCAGCGCCACGACATTAGCCGCTTGCCCGAGGTACTTGGTGACAAAGCACCAAAGAAAAAGTTCAAGAGCTACCCGATCGGCTACTTTCACGTTGATATCGCTGAAGTGCAGACGGCTGAGGGCAAGCTATACCTCTTTGTGGCCATCGATCGCACCTGCAAGTTCGCCTATGTCGAACTGCACCCGAAGGCCGGGAAAATGGTTGCCGCCGCGTTCCTGGGCAACCTAATCGTAGCCGTGCCTTACGCTATTCACATCGTGCTCACCGATAACGGTATCCAGTTCACCAACCACCAACGGCATCTACACGCCTTTGAGCACATCTTCGACCGGGTGTGCCGGCAACATCAGATCGAGCACCGGCTCACCAAAATTAAACACCCTTGGACCAATGGCCAGGTTGAACGGATGAACCGCACGATAAAGGAAGCAACCGTCAAACGCTTCCACTACGACGACCACGATCAACTGCGAAGCCACCTCGCCAACTTCATCAGCGCCTACAATTTCGGCCGCCGGTTGAAGACCATAAAAGGTTTCACGCCTTACGAATATCTTGACCGCCAACTTAAAATTGTAATCTATGTTCCAAGGAGCGCGGTCGAACTTGGCGAGGTTTAATCGTTCCTCATTTTTCAATATTCGGTTTGACCACACTGCCGGGTGAATCACTGCGAACTAAAAGATTGTCCGGTGAGCACTTCACCGGTGACAGCACTCCTACTCCCTGCCGCGGCTCGGCAAACGGCGTTATTCTGGCGGCATTCACTCCACTTCGTCGGGGGTCGTTCCATAGTGCCCCAAGATCACTACAGGCTCAAATTCTCCTGTAGTGGGGTCACCCGTTCGCGAGAACGCTATGGCGCCAGCATGAGTTCGCACCATAGCTTCTGCCATGACTTGGGCGGAACGCGCATTTTGAAAGTCCTTGCCGTCGCCGGGCACAAGCTCGCCCTCTTCTGAAACAACGAAGGGCAGTGCTACGTAGTAAGTTATCGACATGAGTCACCCTTGTCTTTGTCTTGCCGTTCTTAGCGCGCGTCATCTTGCCGATGAGCCAAACCCAGCCGACTCATCGCTGTCATGCCGGATCACGAACCTGCGCCATATTCGATCCAGATCGTCTATCCAAGTTCCCGCCTTCTCTCACTCAAGGTTCGCGCTTTCCTCGGACAGATCATCGCTGCATGTGATTGGAACTTCCTGACCATAGCTAGAAGGTGATGCGCTGCAATAAGCG
>CAMDKB010000117.1 GCA_945901195.1 Rhizobium sp. Q54 | reverse complement strand
ACGATGGCAAGAACCTGGGCGAAGCCGAAGTTGTCGTCGTCTCCACCGCCATTCGCCGTGATAATCCGGAATTGGCGATGGCGCGCGAAAAGCGCATTCCCGTCGTGCGCCGCGCTGAAATGTTGGCCGAACTGATGCGCATCAAGCGTTCAGTGGCAGTTGCAGGCACCCACGGCAAGACGACGACGACGTCGCTGGTTGCGACCCTTCTGGATGGCGCCAACCTGGATCCCACTGTGATCAACGGCGGCATCATCAACGCCTACGGCACCAACGCGCGCCTGGGTGAAGGCGAGTGGATGGTGGTGGAGGCTGACGAAAGCGATGGAACTTTTCTGAAGCTTCCAGCAGACATCGCTGTCGTGACGAATATCGATCCCGAGCATCTCGATCATTTTAAGACATTTGATGCGATCAAGGCTGCGTTCCGTGCGCTGGTGGAAAATCTGCCCTTCTATGGCTTTGCTGTGATGTGCACAGATCATCCCGTCGTGCAGGAGCTTGTGGGGCGCATTGAGGACCGGCGTGTCATTACATATGGCGAAAATCCGCAGGCCGATGTGCGATTGATGGATGTGAATCTGGAAGGGGGACGTTCGCGCTTCAACGTGTTGGTGCGCGATCGCATTTCTTCGCACGCAACTTTTATCCAGAATCTGGAATTGCCCATGCCGGGCCATCACAATGCCTTGAATGCGACGGCAGCGATTGCCGTTGCGCACGAACTTGGTGTGGGCGCGGACACAATCCGCAAATCCCTTGCGTCTTTTGGTGGCGTCAAGCGCCGGTTCACGCGTGTTGGTGTATGGAACGGCGCGGAGATATTCGATGATTATGGTCATCACCCCGTCGAGATCGCCGCCGTGCTAAAGGCGGCGCGCGCCTCAACCAAAGCGAAAGTCATTGCTGTCGTTCAGCCTCACCGCTATACGCGCCTACAATCGCTGTTCAACGATTTTGCCTCATGTTTCAACGATGCCGATTTTGTAATAGTCACCGATGTCTATGCAGCGGGTGAAGCACCGATTGAAGGCATCGACCGGGATCATCTTGTCGCTGCCATCAAGGCGTACGGACACCGGCGCGTGATAGGGCTGGAGTCGCCGACGGTTCTGGCAAAAACTATCTCGGATATTGCTACGGAAGGCGATTATGTTGTTTGCCTTGGCGCCGGGAATATAACGCAATGGGCCGCGAACCTGCCGCTGGAGCTGGCAGCCTTGAAGCGCGAGGCATAGGCTGTGAGCTTTCCCGATATTACCGCGGAACTCGCCGCCAGCATGCCGGAACTGCGTGGCCGCATGGCTGCAAACCAGCTGCTTGCGCCTTTCACCTGGTTTCGTGTTGGGGGGCCCGCGCAAGTCTTGTATTCGCCAGCCGATGAAGCCGATCTTGCGTACTTTCGGGCGCATCTTCCCTTTGAGATTGCGGTCACGATTATCGGGCTTGGCTCCAACTTGATCGTCAGGGATGGCGGCATCCCCGGCGTCACGATCAGGTTGGGCGGACGTGCTTTCGGCGAAATGGAGTTTCTCGACAATCATCGTGTGCGTGCGGGAACGGCTGTGCCGGACCAGAAATTCGCTCGGGAACTTGCCGAAAATGGCGTTGCCGGTCTGGAATTCTACTGCGGTATTCCCGGCTCGCTTGGTGGCGCGTTGCGCATGAACGCGGGCGCGCATGGCGGCGAGACAACTGACGTGCTTGTGGAAGTCCGGGGCGTTGATCGTGCTGGCAGCATCCGTACCTTTACACACGATGAAATGGGCTTTTCCTACCGGCATTGCGAAGCGCCTGATGATGTCATCTTCACAAGCGCATTGTTCCAAGGAAAGCCCGACACGAAAGAAAACATTCTTGCGCGCATGGACGAAATTACCCGCAAGCGTGAGGAATCCCAGCCTATCCGCGAGAAGACGGGGGGCTCCACTTTCGCCAATCCCAAACCGCAAAGCGCCTGGAAAGTTGTTGACGCTGCGGGGTGTCGTGGCCTGGTTGTGGGTGACGCGCAGGTGAGCGAAATGCACTGCAACTTTCTGATCAATCGGGGCAAGGCAACTGCTGCTGACATCGAAAATCTCGGTGAAGAGGTGCGCAAGCGGGTCAAGGAAAACTCCGGTGTGGAATTGAGGTGGGAGATTAAGAGGATCGGGGTTAGTCTGGGGTCCTGATTTAAAACCCGAGGCGGATATGTCCACTGATCACACCGACCCCAAATGGAAGCACGATGGCATCAGGGTCATTCGCGCCGATCAACTCGATACCAATACGCCGCAGACGCCAGGCATGAACCGCGCAGCCGCTATCGATTTTGCCCGCGCTGGTGCGCAAAAGCTTTGGGCGGGAACAGTACATATCCACGCCAATGCCAAGACCGGCGCGCATCATCATGGCGCGCTGGAAAGCGTGATCTACGTCGTTAAAGGCAAGGCGCGCATGCGGTGGGGCGAGAAACTCGAGTTCACCGCGGAAGCCGGGCCCGGCGACTTCATTTTCGTGCCACCCTATGTGCCGCATCAGGAAATCAACGCGCTGGCTGACCAGCCGCTCGAATGTGTGCTGGTGCGCTCCGACGGGCAGGCGACTGCAGTCAATCTGGACATCGAGCCGGTGGAGAAGCCCGAGACGGTGCTGTGGATTGATCCACTGCATAAAGGCTAACCGCAACACGGGCGCCAATCCCAACCCACTTTGGCGCGGTTCAGGGTTCCCCTTTATCAACAAACGCTTTAACATCGCAGCACACTCGCGCCACCCACGGTAATAACGGTGCGTTGTGCCACGGGAGGGATAGATGAAGATTTCGAAAATGATGACGCATGCGCGTGCGGCGATTGGCGCCGCCATCGTCGCGGGCTCCGCCGCTGCAGCAGCTTTTCCGGCACATGCGCAGGACGCCGGGAATTATCCCAATCGCGCCATTCGCCTTATCGTACCGTTCGCGGCGGGCGGCGGGAATGATATTTTCGGGAGGCTGGTTGGCGCGAAAGCCTCGGAAATTCTTGGCCAGCAGATCATAGTCGAGAACCGGCCTGCGGCGGCCGGGCGTGTGGCCGCGGAGTTTGTGATCAGCCAGCCTGCCGATGGCTATACGCTGTTCATTGGCGCCAGCGGCGTCATGTCGATTGCCGCCGCCGTTTGGCCAAAACTCAATTATCATCCCACCAAGAATTTTATCGCGCTGGCCATGATCGCGGATTTTCCGCTGGTGCTTGTCAGCCCGGTCCAGTTTGCGCCGAAAACGGTGGCCGAACTCGTGGCCTTCGCAAAGGCCAATCCGGATAAATCGACTTATGCGAGCACCTCGCCGGCATTCACGCTTTCGACGGAATTGCTGAAGCTCAAGACCGGTATGCCCGGCGTCATGTTGCCAGTGAAGAGCAGCATGGAAATGGTGCAATGCGTGGCGCAGGCCCTGTGCCTGATGGCGATTTCCGATGGTCCGCCGGCCATTCCGCAAATCAAGGATGGCCGCGTGCGCGCCATCGCGGTGACAGGTTCGGAGCGTTCGCCTGAACTGCCGGATGTGCCCAGCATGAAGGAAGCCGGCTTTCCGGAAGTCAACGCGAAACTGTGGTCTGGCGCGTTTGCGGCAACAGGGACGCCGCCAGCAATTGTCAAAAAGCTTGAGGATGTATTCCAGCGCGCCATCGCCGATCCTGGCGTCAGCGCCAGGCTCAAGACCATGGCTGTCAATCCGGGTACTATTTCCGCAGCGCAATTTCAAAAGCTGATCGAAGCGGAAATTGACGTCTATGCGCAGGTGGTGAAAGCGGCGAACCTGACGTTCGAATGACGGTTTCCATCTGATATCAAACACTATCCTTCCGGCGCTGCACTTTGTGCGGGCCGGGAGGAGATCGCTCCCGTGTGGTGGCGGCTGAAATTCAATTTCTTGCTTAACAATCTGTTTCCACTCTCCGGCCTACAAAAGACAGCGAATCGCTAATTTCGAGTCCGAGCCGGAGCGCCTGCCCCATGTCCAAACACGTTGCCGTCCTCATGGGGGGCTGGTCTTCCGAGCGGGAGATTTCACTGCGCTCAGGAAATGCCTGCGCGAAGGCGCTGGAGAGCGAGGGGTATCGTGTCACCCCCGTGGACGTTCAGCGCGATGTGGCAGAGGTATTGCACAGGCTGAAGCCTGACGTGGCATTCAACGCACTGCATGGCCCGGCGGGCGAAGATGGCTCCATTCAGGGGCTGATGGAAATCCTGAGAATTCCCTACACGCATTCGGGCGTGCTCGCGTCGTCAGTCGCCATGAACAAGCAGATGGCGAAGATCGTAATGTCCGCAGCCGGCGTGCCGGTGCCCAAGGGCAAGGTCGTCAAGCGGGCGGCGGCGACTGCGGCTCACGTGCTGCCTCCCCCCTATGTGCTCAAGCCAATTGCCGAGGGCTCGTCCTACGGTGTGTTCATAGTGCGCGAAGGTCAGGCCCATCCGCCCCAGGAATTGAGCCGGGCTGACTGGCCCTATGGCGAAGACTTGCTTGCGGAGACCTTCATCCCCGGGCGCGAACTGACCTGCGCCGTAATGGGCGAGGAGGCCCTCGGGGTGATCGAAATCCGGGCCGCGGACGGCGGCTGGTACGATTTCAACGCGAAATATTCGAAAGGTGGATCTATTCACATCCTTCCGGCCGAAATTAAAGGAAATATTTACCTTAGGATTCAAGAGTTGGCGTTAAGGGCGCATAAAGCACTCGGATGCCGTGGCGTGAGCCGTTCAGACTTTCGTTACGATGATCTGCCCGGGGGAACCGGAGAGATCGCCGTACTGGAAATCAACACTCAGCCGGGCATGACAGAGACCTCTTTGGTGCCTGAACTTGCGGCATATGCCGGGTACAGTTTTGGTGGGTTAGTTCGATGGATGGTGGAAGACGCCTCCTTGAATCGATGAAAGGGGCAATCGTAGTGAAACTGCCAGCGCGCCTGACAGGTGACGCAGCGGCACAAGATGTGCCGGCGCAGAAGCTCGCCCGCCGTCCTGCCCTGCGTAAACGGGCCCCCCGGCGTACGTTGGGCGCACATCTGACCTATCTCGTCACGCGTCGCGGATTCGGCACAGCCCTGGCTGCCGTTTTTCTCAGCGCTTCGGCTTCCTATGGTTTTGTGCGGGGTGGTCACTTTGATGCCTTCTCGGCGGAAGCCGGGCGTCCTGCCGATATCGTCGCACGGCTGTTCGGATTCGGCGTTTCCGTCGTCGCCATCAGTGGCCAGACAGAATTGCAGAACGCAGAAATCCTTGACGCCTCGGGCGTCACATCCCGCGACTCGGTATTGTTCCTTGATGCGCAGGCTGTGCGCCAGCGGATCAAGGAGATGCCGCTGGTACGGGAAGCGACGGTCCGCAAGCTTTATCCCGATCAACTCGTGATCGCCATCACCGAGCGCGTGCCCTATGCGCTCTGGCAATACGATGGCGAAGTCTCCGTGATTGCAGCTGACGGCAAGGCTATCGATCAGATGCGCGATCAGCGATTTACCCGGCTTCCCTTTGTCGTTGGCGAGGGCGCTAACGCGCGGGTTTCCGAATATCTGAAGATCACGGAAGCCGCCGGTGACTTCAAGGCGCGGATTTCGGCTGGAGTTCTCGTCGGTCAGCGCCGCTGGAATCTCAAACTCAGCAATGGCGTGGATGTTCGCCTGCCCGAGACTGACCCGGAAGCTGCAATTGCCCGGCTGGCTGTGCTGTCACGCAGCGCGAAACTTCCTGAAAAGGATATCAGCATCATCGACATGCGCATGCCTGGACGGATCGTCGTTCGCGTCTCCGAGGAGGCTGCCGCACAACGTCTTGAAGCCCGCTCGAAAAAGACCAAACCGAAGGGGGGCGCTGCATGAATACGCGCAACACCTTCACGCCACGCATGAAACCATTGCCAGCGCGCAGGAGCGCGGTGCTTTGCGTGCTGGACGTCGGCACTTCGAAAATCGCCTGCCTGATCGCAAAACTTCTGCCCGCCGAGCAGTCGGATATGTTGCGGGGACGCACCCATCGCTGCCGAATTCTTGGCATCGGTCACCAACGATCACGCGGGCTTAAAGGCGGCGCGGTTGTCGATATGGAAGAGGCCGAAGACGCCATTCGCCATGCCGTCGATGCGGCCGAGCGTATGGCTGGCGTACAGGTCCAGAGCGTTATCGTGAATGTGAGCGGCGGTCGTCTGGGCTCCCAGCGCTTCAACGCTCAGATCAACATTGGCGGGCGTTCCGTTGGTGACTACGAAATTCATCGTGTGCTTGAAGCTGCGGCCTCCTATACCGCAGGGCAAGGGCGCACAGTGCTGCATTCGCTTCCGGTGGGCTATTCACTCGACGACACGCGCGCCATTCGTGATCCCCGCGACATGATCGGCGAGGTGCTTGGCGCGGATATGCATGTGGCCAGCTGCGAGGGTGCAGCAGTGCGCAACCTGATGCTTGCGGTTGAACGCTGCCACCTCGAAATCGAGGCTGTCGTTGCTTCTCCCTATTCCTCCGCCCTTTCCGTTCTGGTTGAAGACGAAGCCGATATGGGCACTGCCGTGATCGACATGGGAGGCGGCACAACCACAATCGCCATCTTCAATGACGGGCGTCTTTCGCACGTGGACGGGATCGCTGTCGGCGGCAACCATGTAACTACAGATATCGCGCGCGGGCTGACATTGCGCATCTCCGACGCTGAAAGACTCAAGACGTATTACGGCTCCTGTATTTCGACTCCCTCTGACGAGCGCGAAACCATTTCGGTGGCTCAGGTTGGCGACGATGAAAATCATCCGACCCACATGGCCAAATCGCAGCTGGTTCACATCATCCGCCCGCGGGTTGAGGAAATACTGGAACTTGTGCGCGAACGCCTGATCGGGGCCGGCTATTCTCCACAAGGCGGCCTGCGCATCGTGCTGACGGGCGGGGCCAGCCAGTTGACGGGTATGGCGGAAGCCGCCCGCAAGATCCTGTCTCCGAATGTGAGAATTGGCCGCCCTCTTGGCGTTCAGGGCTTGCCGGAATCGGCAAAGAATCCGGCCTTCGCGGCGGCGGTCGGGTTGTTGGTCTATCCGCAAGTGGCGGCGCTCGAGCATTTCGAGCCGAAAAGATCGAGCGTTCTGCTGGCGACAGGTAGCGATGGCTACATCGCGCGGGTCGGACGGTGGATACGGGACAGTTTTTGAATCGGCCGTGAAAGGGCTGGCCCGGCGGCCAGTCTTCAAACAGTGAAGTAGACGAACAGTTTAGTGAAACCCTGGGCCAATGCCCAAAAGTCGAGAGGCCAGACGATGAGTGTCAATTTGAGAGCTCCTGAACTCAGGGAACTGAAGCCCCGGATCATGGTCTGTGGCGTCGGTGGCGCGGGCGGCAATGCTGTCAATAACATGATCAATTCTGGCCTTGTGGGTGTCGACTTCATTGTCGCAAACACAGATGCGCAGGCGCTGGCTTCATCGCGAGCGGACCGGATCATCCAGATGGGCTTGCAGGTAACCGAAGGCCTTGGCGCTGGTTCGCAGCCTGAAGTCGGTCGTGCGGCTGCGGAAGAAGCGATGGAGGAAATCCGTGATCATCTCACGGGCGCACACATGTGCTTTGTTACCGCCGGCATGGGTGGCGGCACAGGAACAGGCGCAGCGCCCGTCATCGCGCAGATCGCCCGCGACATGGGCATCCTCACGGTCGGTGTTGTCACAAAGCCGTTCCAGTTTGAAGGTCAGCGCCGCATGCGGTTGGCGGAGGGCGGTATTACCGAACTGCACAAGGCGGTCGATACTCTCATCATCATCCCCAACCAGAACCTGTTCCGAGTCGCCAACGAGCGCACGACATTCGCCGACGCTTTCGCGATGGCCGATCAGGTGCTGTATTCCGGTGTGGCTTGCATTACTGACCTGATGGTCAAGGAAGGCCTCATCAACCTCGACTTCGCCGACGTTCGCGCCGTTATGCGCGAAATGGGCAAGGCGATGATGGGAACGGGCGAAGCTTCTGGCGATCAGCGCGCAGTGCTGGCTGCCGAAGCCGCCATTGCCAATCCGCTGCTCGATGAAACCTCCATGCGCGGCGCGCGCGGTTTGCTGATCTCGATCACCGGTGGCAGCGATCTCACGCTTTATGAAGTGGATGAGGCGGCAAGCCGCATCCGGCAGGAAGTCGATGAGGAAGCCAACATCATCCTCGGCGCGACGTTCGATGAGTCCCTCAACGGTATCGTTCGCGTATCAGTCGTGGCGACAGGCATCGACCGTGCGGCCGATGCGCGTGACTTCCAGGCTGCCGAAGCGCGCCTTGCGGAAGCGGCACAGAAACTTCGCGCCCAGGCTGCAGCTTCTGCTCGCCCCGTTGAAATCGAAACGCGCACCATTCAGCCAGTCGCCGTTCAGCAGCCGGTTGTTCAACCAGAACCCGAGCTGGTTTATCCTTCTGCTGAGCCCGCGCCTGAGCAGGACCATCAGCAATATGCGCAATACGTTGCGCAAGCACCGGCTCAAACCCATGCTCATGCCCCCGCAGCTGTGGCGCAATTGCTCCAGTCCGCGCCGCAAATCATTGATGAAGTGATGCTGCAGCCTTTGCAGCCCCGCCAGCAGCCGCCGCTTTATATGCCACAGGCCCAGCAGGCGCCCGCACCTGTGGTTCAAGCTGCACCCGCACATTACCTTCCGCCGGTTGCGGAACAGCCGCTTCGCGTGACCCGTATGCCGCGCGTCGAAGATCTTCCGTTGCCCGCGCAACGCCAGATCAATGCGCAGCGCGCCGAAGCGCCAGCTGGAGCCGACGCCAAGCGCCGGACCTTGTTCGAGCGGCTTGCCTCATTCGGCATCTCCCGCGAACATGAAGACGCGGCGCCAGCGCAGGCCGGTCCATTGGTTGCGCCGGTTCGCCCTGTTCCGCCGTCCCAGCCTCAGCATCTCCAGCAGCCTCAGCCACTGCAGCAGCCTCAGCAGTTGCCGCCGCGGCATCAGGCCAATCCAAGTCCTGTTCACGCTGAATATGCCAAGCGGCCGCCGGCTCCGGGGCCAGCGAGAGCTCAGCAAGCGCAACTCGACCTGCATGGGCGCCCCATGCCTGCGCCGCGGAGCGCCGAGGATGATCAGTTTGAGATCCCTGCATTTTTGCGCCGGCAGTCAAGCTGAGCTGGATCTGAATCGCGCTGGCTAGAGCGGCGCGAATCAACGAATCAGACCAGTTTTCAAGATCACAGCCCAGCACTCTCTGCCGGGCTGTTGTATTTTATGGAGATTTCTGTGTTCCGGGAGCTTGCGCGCAGAGCGCGTAACAAATTATTTGCTATAAACATTTGAAATAAATGATTTATTTTTTACCTAACAAATTTTTCAACTGATGTTGTGTATTGTAACAATGGGTAAGAAAGCTTGATTTGGTGTCGCGTATGGCCATGCGTATGTTGTCCGTAGATCGCTGCTGCCGTGTCGTGTCTGGCAGCTGGTCTGGTCTGAATGGTGTGTGTGGGGCCTTTGCGAAGCTGGCTGTTGCTGGTGGAGCGCCGAAAAGGAAATCACCACTGCTTGGGTCAAGAGGGGTTGGTTTTGGAGTGTTATCCGAACAGATGAATCAATGTCTGAAGGATGACGCCTGTAAAACCAGAAGGCGACAAATGGTGATCAAGTCATGAAGGCAGTCAAGCAGACGACACTGCGCCGTCGCGCGTGCATCTCTGGCGCAGGGGTTCATTCCAATGCTCCGGTCAAGCTGACTCTCCATCCTGCCGAAGCCGATCATGGCATTGTTTTCCTGCGTACGGGTCTGCCGGGCGGCGAAAACCGCGTGATCGAGGCGATCTGGTCGCAAGTGACCATGACGGAATTGTGCACCGTGATTGGTGATTCTTCAGAGGGTTCAGTCGCCACAATCGAGCATCTGATGTCTGCGCTCTCGGGCCTTGGCGTCGACAATGTTCTTTTGGAGATTGATGGGCCGGAAGTGCCGATCATGGATGGCTCGGCTCTCCGTTTCGTGGAAGCCATTGACGAGGTTGGCATTGTCGAAATTTCGGCCCAGCGCCGGTTCCTGAAAATTCTGAAACCTGTCCGTATCGACATGGGAAGTGGTTTTTCTGAGCTCCGCCCGGCACCTTCGGGTTTTCATCTCAACGTCGAAATTGATTTCAGCGCAGGCATTATAGGTCGGCAGTCCACTTCAATCGATCTTACGCCTGCTGTTTTTCGCCGCGAAATCTCCCGCGCCCGCACATTTGGTTTCATTCGCGATGTTGAGCGGCTCTGGAAAGCGGGCTTTGCCCTCGGGTCTTCTCTGGAAAACAGTGTTGCTCTTGACGACGACAAGGTCATCAACCCTGAGGGCCTGCGTTATTCGGACGAATTCGTCCGTCACAAGACCCTGGACGCCATCGGCGATCTGGCGTTGGCTGGTCTGCCCATCGTCGGCGCCTATCGCTCCTATTGCGGCGGGCACAAGATGAATGTGGCGGTGTTGGAGGCCCTTTTCTCCGATGGGACGGCTTATGACGTCATCGAAGGCCAGAGGAACTGGGTGTCGGGCCGTCAGGCTCAAGCCGCATGGGCTGGTGCTGCTGCCCTCGCACCGGATGTGAACTGAGAACGGGTTTGCGGGATTTGTAGCGGAGGCTTTTCTTGACGCCATTCCGGTGGAAGCCAGCGTTTGATTTATCTGCGATATTGCATTTGTGATGAACGAAAGCCGCCAAACTCCTGCTATTGCGCTGGTTCATTTTATTTTCCATCGCATTTCAGCGGGCAGATTTCCCCACTCAAAACGCTGTTGAGCGTGCCCGCCGCAGAACGGGATTTGCCGATGTAAATCTGCAACGCTGGTTAATTTTTTTGCCGCTGCAGTGATCAAGCCGGCAAAGCACTGCTTGATGCGTGTGAACTGGCAGAGTTTGGCCACATTCGCGTGGATAGTCAGGAATACCAAGCCTGCCGCAATAGGTCCGTCGAGCGGGGAATTCGCCCTGTTAACCCTAAGTGCATTTGGCAAGCTATTTAGGGGTCATTCGGGGCAATCCAGCCGGTGGCTTTTTGGTGAACGTTGGATTAAAGATCGAACAAGGTTGCGGTTCTGTGGAGCCGGGGGTGCCGCAAGGCATCAAGAGCGATAGGTGGTCAACTTGTCTGGTTTCGACATTTCCCGATTTGCACGTCTCAACGGGCTTTTGACAGTCCGCACCCTGCGCGTAACCGCGATTGCCGCTGTGGCTGG
>CAMDKB010000116.1 GCA_945901195.1 Rhizobium sp. Q54 | reverse complement strand
AGGCCGCCAAGTGGTGGGCTTATACCCAACATGTGTATGAGCCGTCAATGACAGACGCGAAGATTCCCGCCCTTCGGCTTGAACTTTCGCTGCGAGGGATCAGAGGCCCTCAAACAGAGCCGTCGAAAGATAGCGCTCCGCGAACGAGGGAATGATCATGACGATGTTCTTGCCTGCCATTCCCGGCCGTAAGCCCACCTCAATGGCGGCAGCGACCGCAGCTCCGGACGAGATGCCGACTGGAATGCCCTCGGTGCGCGCCAGCAGGCGAGCCATGTCGAACGCTGTCTGATTGCCGACCGTCACGACCTCGTCGATAATACTGCGGTCGAGGATCGCCGGGACAAAGCCTGCACCGATTCCCTGGATCTTGTGCGGTCCAGGCTGCCCTCCCGACAGGATGGGCGAATCCTCCGGCTCAACCGCCACGACGCGAAGCGAAGCCTTGCGTGGCTTGAGAACCTGCCCGACGCCGGTAATTGTGCCGCCAGTGCCGACTCCCGAGATAAAGACGTCTACCTCACCGTTGGTGTCGTTCCAGATTTCCTCGGCTGTCGTATGCCGGTGAATGTCGGGATTGGCAGGGTTTTCAAACTGCTGCGGCATGACAGCGCCGGGCGTTGCAGCGATCAGCTCCTGCGCCTTTGCAATCGCGCCCTTCATGCCGACCGCCGCCGGGGTGAGGACAAGTTCCGCACCCAAAAGCGCCAGCATCTTGCGCCGCTCGATCGACATGGATTCAGGCATGATAAGAATAAGGCGATAACCACGCGCCGCGGCCACGAACGCCAGGGCGATACCTGTATTTCCTGATGTCGGCTCAATCAGTACATTCCGGCCCGGCTTGATCGTTCCAGCCGCTTCAAGCGCATCGATCATGGCGACGCCGATACGATCTTTTACACTTGAAATGGGATTGAAGAATTCCAGTTTCGCGAGGAGATTTGCGGTGACGCCTTTTTCGCGCGCAAAGCGATCAAGCCGGACAATCGGCGTATTGCCGATGGTATCAGTGATGGACGCGTAAATTTTGCCCCGACCCGGCTTTGCTGTTTCCGACGCTGACATTGCTGACCTCCCTGGTGCGGCTGACAGGTTACCAATATCCCTGGGTAGAGTCGATGAAACAGTCCAAGGCCCCGATCAGATTGTGAAATCGGCGGCCGCACGCTGGTTCCCGAACACAAGCTTGGCATGAGCTTCCCGGCAGAGATCTTCCACTGTGGTTGAGTCAAGCAGCGCAATCAACTCGCTGCTGGCTTTTGTCACGAGTGGCGCGACGACAGAATCCACAAGCGCGGATTTACCACCCAGTCGTGCATCCTCCTCGGGGTCGTTCAACGCGGCCCGGACAATTTCGCCGACGCTGATCCTCCGGCGTTCGCGCGCCAGTTCGTAACCGCCTTTTGGTCCGCGCACACCCTTGAGGACGTTCGCGCGCACTAGCGACTGCAACAGCGTCTCAAGATGCCTTGGCGGAAGGTTGTGTCTGGCAGCCAACGCTTTGGCCGCGACTGGCACGGGGCGGGCGTGAATGGCTATATCAACAACTGCAGCAACTGCCAGCAAGCTGCGGCGCGACAGCAGGATCATGTGTTTATGTCCCCCCAACTACAACACACAGAGCGTTCCAGCTCCTGTCGATCCAAATCCGCCGCCACCGCGGACACTATCCCCCAGACTGTCCGTTTCCAAGAGCATTGCCCGCGAAACCGGTGAAATGATTAATTGCGCGATCCGCATCCCACGGGTAACCTCAAATGGCTCGGCACCGTGATTGATCAGGATAACGCCAATCTCGCCCCGATAATCGGCATCTATTGTCCCCGGAGCGTTCAGCACGGTAACTCCGGATTTCAGCGCAAGTCCCGAGCGAGGGCGGACCTGCGCTTCAAAACCATTGGGAAGTTCGAAAACGAGCCCGGTGGGCACCAGCTCTCGCGCGCCGGGCTCGATGACCACAATCGAATTGGCTTTTATCGCCGCCATCAGGTCGAGACCAGCGGACCCCGGAGTCTGATAGGCTGGCAACGGCAGCCCCTCCGCGTGCGGCAGACGCTTGACCGGAACACGCAACGTCATCGCGTCTTCTCCTCCAGTTTCGTGACGCAGAGGTCCACGAGACGAGCGGCGACCTCATCCTTGTCGAGTTTCGGCCAGGAATCGACCGTGTCAGCCTGAACTATGTGTACGGTATTCTGGTCGCCGCCCATCACGCCAGTTCCCGTTCCAACATCGTTGGCGACAATGAGATCGCATTTCTTTCGCGCAAGCTTCTGCCGGGCATGTTCGACAAGGTTGGTTGTTTCAGCAGCAAATCCTATGACCAGCCTCGGTCGCAAGGTCGCGTGCTGCGAAATTGTTGCGAGAATATCGGGATTTTCAACGAGACTGAGGGAAGGGGGGCCGTTCCCTGATTTCTTCATCTTGTCGCCTGCAGGAGCCTCGGCGCGCCAATCGGCCACTGCTGCTGCGGATATGAATATGTCGGCTGGCAGAGTCCGGCTCACCGCCTCCAGCATTTCACGGGCTGTTTCGACGTGAATCGTTGAAGCGCCGGCAGCGTCAGAAATCGCGACCGGGCCGGAAATCACAATGACTTCGGCGCCGGCCCTGGCAGCGGCTTCCGCAATAGCTTTCCCCTGCTTGCCCGAGGAGCGGTTGGCGAGATAGCGCACGGGGTCGATGGGTTCATGGGTTGGACCGGAGGTTACAATCACCCGGCGGCCCGCCAGCAACCCTGGGGGCTTTTCGGGGCGGATACCAACACCCGCTGGCAGTGGGATAGTTGTGCTGCCTATGGCTAAAACAGCTTCAACTGCAGCAACGATGGCGAGCGGCTCACTCATACGGCCCGGCCCAAATTCACCACAGGCCATTTCGCCATCGTCAGGACCGCAAAACGCGACGTTATTTGCTCGAAGCCAGGCCAAATTGCGTTGCGTCGCGGGATGCAACCACATGCGAAGGTTCATGGCCGGAGCGGCAAGGACTTTCTTGTCCGTCGCAAGAAGCAGCGTCGAGGCGAGGTCGTCGGCAATTCCATTTGCCATTTTTGAAAGAATGTTCGCGGTCGCGGGCGCTATCACGATAAGATCGGCATCTCTCGACAATTCGATGTGGCCCATTTCAGGCTCAACGGTCAGCGAAAAAAGCGCCGTATGGACCTTTTCACCTGAAAGGCTTGCGACGGACAGGGGCGTCACAAATTGTTCCGCAGACTCCGTCATCACCACATGAACGCTCGCGCCGCGCTCGCGCAGACGCCGGATCAGATCGAGGGCCTTGTAGGCCGCGATCCCGCCCGCGATGATAAGTAATACCCGTTTGCCGGTGAGACTGGACATGTGACGAACCCGTAAACCCCAGCTTACTTTAAGAACAATCCAGCCGCCAGCAAGGCCGCGATGACCCAGAGCGCAGCGTGACCCCAGGCGGCGCGGCGCGCCTCAGCCCGCCCAATCGCTTCCACTGTACGGCCTGAAAGTGGCACACCACCGGCCGCCGCGTCTTCGACCTGACGGCTCAGGACCTCGGCCCGCTCTATCAGCGAAGGCAATTGCCGCACCAGCGCAGCCAGACTCGCAAGACTACGGCCGGCATCTTCTACAATACCCTTGGGACCGAGCTTGTCCCGGATCCAGTCGCCAACCACTGGTTCCGCAGTGCCCCACATGTCGAGTTTGGGATCGAGCGTGCGCCCGACGCCCTCCACAACAACCATGGTCTTTTGCAACATCACAAGCTCGGTGCGGGTCTGCATGTCGAAGAGCGCCGTTATCTCAAAAAGTAATGTCAGCAGCTTCGCCATCGAAATCTGGTCGGCTGTGTGCGAATGAATGGGCTCGCCGATCGCACGGATCGCCTGCGCGAAATCATCTATCCGATGGGTACGCGGCACATAGCCTGCCTCAAAATGCACTTCGGCCACGCGCCGATAATTGCGAGTAATGAACCCGTAGAGAATTTCCGCAAGGAAGCGCCGTTCTTTGGGATCAAGCCGCCCCATGATGCCGAAATCCACCGCGACGATGCGGCCTTGCGCATCAACGAACAGATTTCCCTGATGCATATCGGCATGAAAGAAGCCGTCGCGCATGGCGTGACGCAGGAACGACTGGATCACGATCCTGCCGAGGCGCGGCAGGTCAAACCCCTGGGCGTGCAAGGCTTCGATATTTGAAAGCGGGGTGCCATCGATCCACTCGGTGGTGAGAACATCTTTGGTTGTTCTGTCCCAGTCGACACCGGGAATCAGAAAGTCGGGATCACCCGCAATGTTTTCTGCGAACTCCGAAGCAGCCGCGGCTTCAAGGCGGAAGTCCATTTCCATTTTGACGCTGCGCGCCAAGGTCTCGACAACATTGACCACGCGCAGGCGTTGCGCTTCGCTTGACTGCCGCTCGGCAAAACGGGCGGCAAAAAACATATCGCCGAGATCACGGCGAAAGCGCCCCTCGACGCCCGGCCGCAGAATTTTGACAGCGACTTCGCGCTCGCCATTGGCGTCCCGCACCCGCGCCTTGTGAACCTGCGCTATCGAGGCCGCCGCGATCGGTTCGCCAAATGTAATGAATACATCTTCAAGTTTCTGTCCAAACGACGCTTCCAGAATCTTGACGGCAATCGCTCTATCAAACGGAGGAACCCTGTCCTGCAGCTTCTCAAGTTGGAGGGCAGCTTTGGCACCCACCACATCGGGCCGCGTCGCAAGAAACTGGCCAAGTTTCACATAGGAAGGCCCCAACCGGACCATGGCGCGGGCCAGACCGGCGTGTGACCCCCGGACATTCTTGCGCGCGATGAGACTTGCCAGCGCCAGCGGTATTCGGGCCGAACCCGGCAGGATCGCAGGGTCTACGCCGGCAAATACGCCTTCGCGGGCCATGACCCAGCCCGCCCGGGCCAATCGCAAACTATGTCCGATAAAGCGAAACAATGGCCGGCCTCAGAGTTTCCAGCCTGAATGAATGGCGACGACGCCGCCCGTGAGCCGTGTAAATGCTGCCCGGCGGAAGCCCGCGGCTGCAACCATCTTGCGGAAGGTTTCCGGAGCGGGAAATTCGGCGATGGACTCGACCAGATATCGATAGGGTTCGCCGTCTCCGGCTACAGCCTTGCCGATAGCGGGGATCGCGCTGAACGACCATGCTTTGTAGATTTCATCCAGTAAAGGCAAATCAACTTGCGAAAATTCCAGGCACAGGAACCGGCCGCCGCGTTTCAGCACACGAAAGGCTTCGGCCAGTGCCTTGTCGCGGCGCGGCACATTACGAATGCCAAAAGCTATTGTGTAGGCATCGAATGTATTGTCGGGGAAGGGCAATTCCTCCGCATTGGCTTCAACAAAGGAAAGCTGGCCGGACAAGCCGCGCATTTCCGCGCGTTCGGCGCCAACGGCAAGCATGTCCGCATTGATGTCGAGTACATCAACATGAGTGAGGGCCCCGCCGGTCTCGGCAATGCGAAAGGCAACATCGCCCGTGCCGCCAGCCACATCGAGATGGCGGAATTCCCGCCCTTTTCGCACGCCAGTCATCGACACGAAAACGTCTTTCCAGGCGCGATGAAGCCCGGCCGACATGAGATCGTTCATCACGTCGTATTTGGCGGCGACCTTGTGGAAGACGTCATCGACAAGGTTCTGCTTTTCCCCCAGAGGAACACGCGTAAAACCAAAATCGATGTCCCGGTCACGCTCCTGGCTACTGGAACCTGAAAAACTCATGCGTTTGCCCACATCTGCTCAAGGACTAACCATAGCGCGACGGGCGTTCAAAGGCTATTGAGGAAGGCCAATAATCATTAATGGCGTGAACGCTGCCGAGATGCCCGAACTCCCTGAAGTCGAAACAGTCCGCCGCGGCCTTGAGCCAACCATGACCGGCGCGAAAATCCTTTGTGTCGAGCAAAGACGAACCGATCTGCGATTTCCGTTTCCGCCGGATTTTGTTTCACGCCTCGAAGGCCGGAAGATCGTGGCGATGGGACGCAGGGCCAAATACCTGCTGACCGATCTTGATTCCGGCGACGTGCTGATCATGCATCTGGGCATGAGCGGATCATTCCGGATCGAAGCAGAGGCAGTCTCGCAGACCCCCGGCGCGTTTCATCATGCACGGTCAAAGAATGCGGCTCACGACCACGTCGTGTTTCATCTCTCGAATAAAAAGATGATCATCTACAATGATCCGCGCCGCTTCGGCTTTATGGACATCGTGCCACGCAGCGAGCTGGCAGAGCACCCACTTTTTCGCCATGTCGGAATTGAACCATTGGGCAATGAACTTAACGGCAATTTTCTTGCACAAAAATTTGCGGGCAAGAAAACCCCATTGAAAGCGGCGCTTCTTGACCAATCGCTCATTGCAGGACTGGGAAACATCTACGTCTGCGAAGCGCTCAATCGCGCGAGGCTTTCACCCAAGCGTTCAGCTGGAACTCTGGCCAAAAAAGGAGGAGCTGCAACGGAGCGTGCGCAGCTTCTCGCTGGCGTTATTCGCAACGTGCTCGGCGAAGCCATTACGGCAGGTGGTTCATCCCTTAGAGATCACCGGCAGGCGGATGGAACGCTGGGTTATTTCCAGCATTCCTTTCGCGCTTATGATCGAGAAGGAAAGCCCTGCCGGAACGAGGGATGCGGGGGAATTATCGGACGCATCGTGCAGAGCGGGCGTTCAACGTTTTATTGTGCGACGTGTCAGCGATAGCGCCGATAGTAAACGCGTCTCTTGCTTCTGCGATTGTCACGATAAACCCTGTTTCCAACTACAGCGCCGCCTACTGCGCCTACTGCAGCTCCAATTGGGCCACCAACGGCGGCACCCGCTACCCCGCCCGCTGCAGCACCACCGAGTACACCACGGTTTTGGGCTTCCGCGCCAGTCGGGGGAATCGAAACAAGGCCCGCGAAGGCTGCCAGAATGAGGAACTTGCGCATAAAATACTCCTACCGTGAGGTCTTGAGTATAAAACGCGCCAAGCTTGGTTTTGATCCATTGATAAGGAAGTTATTTCAAAGCGCTTTGCGTTTGCGATGGGCGGCAACGCGCTCTGAGCCCTTTGGTGGATTTACAAACGGATCAAGCACATCGTCTGGCTTTGAAGCCAACCTGATGTTACGCTTCAGTCAGCTTACACCGTTTCCTTCACCTTCACGGACTTCTTGCGCTCGTTGGGATCAAGCACGGCCTTGCGCAGGCGGATTGACTTGGGCGTGACTTCAACGCGCTCGTCGTCTTCGATATAGGCGAGCGCCTTTTCGAGCGACATGCGGATCGGCGGCGTAAGGCGCACGGCCTCGTCCTTGCTCTGGGTGCGGATGTTGGTGAGCTGCTTGCCCTTGAGGACGTTGATTTCCAGATCGTTGTCGCGCGTATGCTCGCCGATGATCATCCCGCGATAGACCTTCCAGCCCGGCTCGATCATCATCGGGCCGCGATCTTCCAACTTCCACATGGCATAGGCAACAGATTCACCCGCATCGTTGGAAATCAGCACACCATTGCGACGGCCCTGAATTTCGCCGCGATAGGGCGCATATTCAAAAAACAGGCGGTTCATGATGGCGGTGCCGCGCGTGTCCGTCGCCAGTTCGCCCTGATAGCCGATCAGCCCGCGGGTTGGCGCATGAAAGACCAGACGCAGGCGATTGCCGCCGGACGGACGCATTTCCAGCATTTCGGCTTTCCGTTCAGCCATCTTTTGAACGACTACGCCGGAATGTTCCTCGTCGACGTCGATAATGACTTCCTCGATCGGCTCGACCAGCGTGCCATCGTCATTACGCTTCAGCACGACCTGCGGCCTGGAAATGCTGAGTTCAAAGCCTTCGCGGCGCATGGTTTCGATGAGGATACCCAGCTGCAATTCGCCACGGCCCGACACAACATAAGCGTCGGAATTGGGAGCCTGCTCGATCTTTAGCGCAACATTGCCCTCGGCCTCACGCAACAGACGGTCGCGGATAACGCGGCTCGTCACCTTGTCACCTTCGGTGCCGGCCAGCGGGCTGTCATTGACCGAAAAAGTCATGGACAATGTCGGCGGATCGATGGGCTGGGCCTGCAACGGTTCAGTCACATCCAGCGCGCAAAGGGTATCGGCGACGTTGAACTTTTCGAGCCCTGCGATGGCGACGATATCGCCTGCCTCGGCTTCATCGATGGGCTGGCGTTCGATGCCGCGGAAAGCGAGAATCTTTGAAACGCGGCCTTGTTCCACCACTTTGCCATTTCGATCCAGCACTCTGACAGGCTGATTTGGCTTGATGCTGCCGGCAAACACGCGGCCTGTGACCATTCGTCCGAGATAGGGATTGGCTTCAAGCAATGTGCCAAGCAGGCGGAATGAACCTTCTTCAATCTGGGGTTCGGGAACATGGCGCAAAACCAGATCAAACAGCGGCGCCATGCCCTGATCCTGCGGTCCCTCAGGCTTGTCGGACATCCAGCCATGTTTGCCGGAGCCATAGATGATGGGAAAATCAAGCTGATCATCGGTGGCGTCGAGCGCCGCGAAGAGATCGAAAACCTCGTTCACGACTTCGGTGACGCGGGCATCGGGCCGATCAACCTTGTTCACGCAGACGATAGGCTTGAGGCCTATTTTCAGGGCTTTGCCGACGACGAATTTGGTCTGCGGCATGGGACCTTCTGCAGCATCAACCAGAACGATGGCGCCATCGACCATCGACAGGATGCGCTCGACTTCGCCGCCAAAGTCAGCGTGGCCGGGCGTATCGACGATGTTGACGCGCGTATCTTTCCAGACAACCGAGGTAGCCTTGGCAAGAATCGTGATGCCGCGCTCTTTTTCCAGATCGTTGGAATCCATCACGCGCTCGATGACGCGCTGATTGTCGCGAAATGCGCCGGATTGCTGCAGCAATTTGTCCACCAGCGTGGTCTTGCCGTGGTCGACGTGGGCAATAATGGCAATATTACGCAGTTTCATTGGGTATACCGGGGCTGATCAGATTCGCGCGGCCATTGGGTTTAGGCATGATCCCGTCCGGTAACCGGAGTTCGCGTTTCGGGATCACACCCTCGCAGGCGCAGAGGCTGAATGGTTCAAAAACAGGGTATCAAGCACAAAAACCGGAGGGCCTCCCCGGATTCATATCAACTGAGATGCTCGATTGTGCGGTGCATATACACGAGGCCACGTGATTTGGAAACACAATCAGGAGGCGTTTCTGAGTTCTGGTGAATTTGCTTCCCGGGACCGCTGGGCCAGATCGGTATTTGAGGTCCGGCTCTCTGCCAGCGCCTGATGCACCTGACTCACAATGATTCCAAGGGTCGACACGCGTTGTTCGTCGTGCTTCTGGACCGATGCTGCAGCCATGAACTCGGCAAAAATTGTGTCCGCTTCAAGCTGCAGCAAACGCAACATGGGGGGATCGTTGGTCAGGCGGGCGAGCCGTAGGATTTCGAGCAAACGCGTAACATAGGCTCGATATTCGCGTTTTGTGCCTGAACTGAGGTGGCCGGCCACTGCAGCCACAGCCGAGCCGATTATAGAGAGCACCATGGCCCCAAGATAAAACAACTCGCTGAAGCGGTCGAAGAAACTCTCTTCCTCGCCATCAAGATAGGCAGCTGCCCCGGGATGAACGGGCAAGGTGGCGTCCTTGTTGGTCGAAGGCGCCTGAATGCGCAACGCCACCGGGTGGGTTGATGCCAGCTTGGGCTTTACGGAAAACATCGCGCGGGTCAGACCGCCGATCAGCGTATCGCGGAGATTGGCAGATGCAAACAGTCGGACTGAAACAGCAATGGTTTCGAGTTCCTGGGCGGGTCGCACAACGGCCCCGGTGAACGTTCCGGCAGCGATTGTCATTTGTTCAAAGCCGATCGAGTTTTGTGAAAGAATGCTGGTATGGCCTATCGGGATGAAAACCGGCTCCCCACTCCCTGCCGTGGCGACCGCGTGGACCATATCAGCGACAGGCCCATCTCCGGGCACCCCGGCGACCAGGACAGCCGCCAGAGACTTTTCCCGCATCATCGCAGCCGCTGCCGGCACGCTCACCGACTCCATCGTCACCGAACCGGCAGCAATGTCGTGGCGCGCCAAAATGGCTTCGAGCAATTGCGCGTATCCGGCCCCGGACACGTTCTCCTCGATGAGGCCGATTGTCTTGCCCTTCAGGTCTGCAATTGTCGTGACGCCCGCGTCAGATGCCGCCATCAGAAACAGTGCGCTCTTGCGCATGATCACGACCGTCTTCGCCGTTTCCGGCAAATACCTGTCACTCGAAACAATTGCGAGATCGACGGCGCCGGTATCCATGGCTTTTGTAACCGCGGAGGCATCGTTCACGGACACAACTTTGAACCTTATCGCCGCGCCAAGGAGAATGAAAACAAGAATACCTACCTTATTGAATTCGCATGGTAAATTAAGAGCCCATCCGCGAAGTTATGATTCATGAGCAGGCGCTTGGTCTCGTCAGACGTTTGAGCATGAGCCGGATCATGGCGAGGCGCACGAAGGCGACAGCGGTGCTTGCATAACGTTCGAACTCTCGCGTCAGCCTTCTGTTGCGGCTGATCCATGCGAATGTCCGTTCCACAATCCAGCGCTTGGGCAGAACGACGAAGCGATGAGCATCGGAGCGCTTCACGATCTCAATCTTCCAGCATCCTGTCGAGCGAACCATCGCGGCGGTCTTTGCACCCGAATATCCTCCGTCGGCGAAGATACGTTCGACGAAGGGAAAGCGAGATCGTGTCTGGTTCAGAAGGTCTCTTGCTGCGTGTCTGTCCTGTATGTCTGCGGGCAAGACGATGACGTTCAGCAGCAGCCCAAGCGTATCGACGAGGATGTGGCGCTTTCGTCCCGTGACCTTCTTGCCTGCGTCATAGCCTTGCGGGTCCAGTCCAGAGCCCCTTTTTGAGCCGCCTTGGCGCTCTGGCTGTCGATGATCGCGGTGGTTGGGCTGGCTTCCTTGCCTGCCTGTTCACGGGCGGCAATGTACAGTGCTTCATGGATGCGGCTCAGCGCCCCGCTGCGATCCAGCATGATGAAGTAGTCATGCGCCGTGCTCTTGGGAGCCAGGTCCTTTGGCAGCGCGCTCCACTGGCAGCCCGTCGCAAGGACGTAGAAGATCGAGTTGAGCACTTCTTTGACATTCACATGCCGTTTGCGCCCGCCATGGCGCGCAGGCGGGATGAAGGGCTCCACCAGACGCCATTCATCGTCAGACA
>CAMDKB010000115.1 GCA_945901195.1 Rhizobium sp. Q54 | reverse complement strand
CAAATTCAGTGCCGTCTTTTGGCGCAGTGAAATAGAGTGCATTGGCCAGCACGAGTCCAGCTGCGCCTGGAACATTCTTGACGACCACAGCGGGATTACCCGGCAGATACTTGCCAATATGACGGGCCAGCGTGCGCGCAGGCCTGTCGTATCCGCCACCGGGGCCAAAGCCAACGCTGATTGATACGGTCTTGCCCCGGTAAAAGTCTGCGGGGGTCTGAGCAACGGCGGGCGCAAATGGCCACAGAAGTGTCAGACATACGCCAAGTCCGCATAGCCTCATCTGCCCTGCCCTCCCTTATCAGGCGATTGATTGCCGCCCTTGACTGACGTTAGGACGCATCGTCCCGATTGGGAAGACCAGAATTGAAACCATTCTGAACCCGGCGTAGCCGTTTCAATCCTCGTCAGCGATCATGCGCTCGATGATGCGCCTGGCGCGAAACGAACCTGCGTCAATATTCAACGTCCGCAAGGGCATGTCGGGCATCATGCTGATGCGTTGCTGCTGGCCCTCCAGCACAATCTGATCGTCGACAAAAATCCTTGCGTTGGTTTCACGTTGCAGTGTCGTAAGCGCCATATCTCCAAGGCGATAATTGCGGACCAGCGACCAGAAATACATGCAGGTCGTATCGGTCTGCGGCGAAATGGTATTCAGCACGCGAAGATTGACGCCCTGCGAACGGTCGCCCTGCAAGGCGCCTGTTCCCGCCGGAGCCACGCCAACATCCAGAACGATTGTGCAGGGCGCTTCAAATCTGATGATCTGCCAGCGATCGACATTTCCGGGCCTGCCCAGTTGTGCGCGCCAGAACGGCGGCGCATCAATGTTCTCCATGAAGCGCTGCACGGTCACTGTTCTGCCCTCGTGCGAGGTTTCCATGGGCGTTTCAGCGACCGCGCTATTGCCGATGCTGGTGGAATGCACAAAGGTTTCGTGGGTCAGATCCAGGAGATTATCGACAAACAGCCGGTAGTCGCATTTTGCGAACATGGTCTTGCCATCGCCTGTCCATGCGGGATCGTCATTCCAGTGCATGTCGGGTATGTTCGCGGGATCCGCTTTGGCTGCATCGCCGGGCCAGACCCAGATAAAGCGGTGCCTGTCGGCCACCGGATAGCTTTGCACGCACACGCCGGGATTGATGGCGTCCTGCGAGGGCATCCGCGTGCAGTGTCCCTCCGCGTTGAACTTCAGCCCATGATACTTGCAGACAACTTCGCCATCCTCGATCCAGCCCAGGGACAATGGCGCGAGCCTGTGCCAGCAGGCGTCCTGGACCGCGGCGGGTGAACCATCGGGCTTGCGCCACAATGCGATGGCGCGATTACACAGCGTGCGCGAAATTATTTCCCGGCCACTGACTTCATGGCTCCAGGCGATCGCATACCAGGCGTTGAGCGGAAAACCTTTGGGCGCATTCATGCCGATTCGTCCCTGCTTTTATTTCGCGGCGTCATCGCTTTCTCGACCATACTCTCGGACCGACGGGATCGGGAACAGGCCAAAATGCTGCAGTTTGCGCCGCATTTTTCATGCTCAGGCCGGGTCGCACTTACTTAGGGGCAGCGAGCGTTTGTACGTTGAGCATCGGTAGCGCACTGCCCGGAACCATCGTCGTCGGCAATACGCCATTCCATTTTTCGGCCTGTACAAGACCAATAAGCGCAGGATTGTCGCGCAGAGCCTCGCCTCTCGCGCGAATTGCAGAAGCCTCCGCATCGCCGCGCAACCGCGTTGCTTCAGCATTGGCCTTGGCTCGCGCCAATGTAGAATCAGCCTCTGCCTTCGCCTTCGTGACTGTGATTTCGGCCTGCACTTTTTCGCGTTCGGCATTCTGGCGCAGGCGCTGCACCTCCACTTCGGCTTCCATGCGCTGCTCAACCGAGCGGATATACTCTTTGGAAAAATCGATATTTTCGATCTGCAGGCTTTGCAGAATGATAGGCTCGCCTTCCAGACCTTTGCGCACGGCTTCGCGTGCATCCAGGTTGAGGCGGCCACGTTCCTGAATTGCGCGCGCAGCGGTGAATTGCCCGAAAACTGTCTTGATGTCGCGATTGACGATAGGGCTGATAACCCGGTTCACCGCGTTGCCGACCGTGCCAAACCTTGCATACAGCTCGCTGACACGTTCGGGATCAGGATGAAAGGTCACGCTGATTTTAAGATCGCCAGGCTGCTGATCAGAGGAGTAGGAGTTCACCTGCTGCCAGGTAAAAGTTTGTGTCTGGACTGATATCTTTTCGACTTTATCGATAAAGGGCAGCTTGAAGCCAAGGCCCGGTTGGGCCACATGGTTGATCGCGCCATTGCGCAGAACAACGGCCCGTTCGCCCTGATCAACGGTGTAGAAAGACCCGCCGGCGATCATCAAAACCACTAAAATGACGAATGCGATTAAAAAACGGTTCAGGTTCAGCATGGAAAAACTCCATTGTGAGGGGGTGGCGCCGGCCATCGGACCTGCCGCTGGCTTTCCCCAAGGCTGCAGCGCCCCGCGACGGGACGGCTGAGGGGTTTTATCATCGCTCATTTCTCACCTCGGGATCTTTATAGTGCAGGTTGACCGGGGCGCATTGAGCCAAAGCAAGCCTTTTAAGGGGGCGACTCAGGCCGGCTGGCTCATTAGGTTACAAGAATCCTGACCGTTTGGCTCCAGTCGGTTTCGACTATATATTCGCAACCAAAGCGGTTTCCGTATTTGATGGCGGAAGACGCTGATATCGGGCGGTTTGGACGATGACCAAATTCGCCTTGCGTGATAATCTGCGCGAATAGCTGGATGCCCCGGCTCGCCGCCTCTTGGAGAACTTTTCGCATGCCCGCTCCGGAATGGAGAATTCCTGCTTCGATGCAGCCCAATCATCGGAATTACGCCTACGATCTCGATCGTGTGCTCAATTCGATGGTGGCCGTTTCCGCGCGGGTTCCCGAAGACGCTTTCACAGCCGAAACACTCGGTACGGAAAGGGCTGGCAATGGCGTAGTCATCGATGAAAACGGAACGGTGCTGACCATCGGTTATCTTATCACCGAGGCGCAGGAAGTCTGGTTGCGATCCAACGACGGGCGGCTGTTTCCTGCCCATGTACTCGGATATGATCAGGAAACGGGCTTTGGACTGGTACAGGCGCTTGCGCGGCTCGATCTGCCCTATTTGCGCTTCGGCGATTCCGACAAGATCATGGCCGGAGACATGCTGCTGGTCGCCGGCGCCGGCGGACGCGAGCGTTCTGTGGCGGCCAATGTCGTCGCCCGGCAGGAATTTGCAGGCTATTGGGAATATGTGCTCGACAACGCCATCCTGACATCCCCCGCTCATCCCAATTGGGGCGGCACGGCTGCCGTCGATGAAAATGGCGAACTCGTTGGCATTGGCTCGCTGCACCTCGAAGAAGGCCGCGACAGCAAGAAGGATGGGCACATCAACATGATCGTGCCGATCAATCTGCTCAAGCCCATCCTCAATGACCTCAAGGCGTTCGGACGCCGCAATTCGCCAGCAAAGCCGTGGCTTGGCCTCTACGCAACCGAAATGAGCGATCAGATCGTGATCGTCGGACGCAGCCAGCGCGGACCCGCGCGGCGCGCTGATCTCAAGAATGGCGATATCCTGCTGGCCATCGCCGGACACCCTGTAAAAACTCTGGCAAACCTCTATCGAAGCATCATGGCTCAGGGCGCGGCGGGAGTTGAAATCCCGATGACAATCATGCGCGATGGCCGGACGTTCGAAGTGCGCGTGAAATCCGGCGATCGCACGAATTTATTCAAGGCGCCGAAACTGCACTGACATAGCAGCGCCATAAAGAAAACAATCGGGAGGCAAATTTGAGCATTTTGCGGTGGCGTTCCAATGCTGCCCGAAAACGGGCTGGCGCTTTTGCCAGCGCAGTTGCGGCTGCACTGTTCATTTCTGGTTTTGCAAATGCCGCGGGCGACGAATTCAAGAACAAAACCATCAATGTCTATATCGGCTATGATGCCGGCGGCAGCTATGATTTCTACGGTCGCATGCTGGCCCGTTACATGGGCGCTCATCTACCGGGCAATCCCAAGCTCGTGCCGCAAAACATGCCCGGCGCTTCGGGCTTTCGCCTGATCGGTTTCCTTTACAGCGCGGCGCCGAAAGACGGCACGGCCATCGCCATTTCTTCACAACAGATCGCGGTCTCCGATAAACTGGGCATGTCCGGTGTGAACTATGAAGCCAGCAAGTTCAATTATATCGGCCGCATGACGTCGAGTGTCGAGATTGGCCTGTTCTGGCATACGTCGAAAGTGAAGAGCATCGAGGATGCGCGCCAGTTTTCCGTGCCGGTGTCGGCAACGTCGCCAGGGTCTTCGGCGCATGATTACTGGAAAATCCTCAACTCTATCGGCGGCACAAAACTCCAGATCATCGGCGGGTATCAAAGTGCAACGCCAATGATGCTGGCCATGGAGCGCGGCGAAACCGAGGGCGCTTTCACCTCGTGGAATACGATCAAGGTGAGGCGCAACGAATTGCTGCGCGACAAGCTCATCAATATCGCCGTGCAATTCACGACATCGCGGCACAAGGATCTTCCCGATGTGCCGGCGCTTGTGGAGGCCGGGCGTTCGGAAGACGACAAGCAAATTCTCGCATTTTACTCTAGCGGTGGCGATATCGGCCGCGCCTTCATCGCGCCACCAGCCATGAATGCCGAGATTGTCGCCATTCTACGGCGCGGCTTTGACGGCATGCTGAAAGACCCGCAATTTCTCCGGGAAATCGAAAAGACCAATGCGGAGTTCGATCCGATGTCTGGCGGCGACCTGCAGGAATTTGTGCGCCGCTTCGATGGACTTTCTCCCGAATTGCTTGAGCGTGCGCGCAAGGCGCGTGAATAGCCATGATGCAGAAGCCCAAAATCGGCGAGCCCGTCCTGCGCCGGGAAGACCAGCGGCTGATCACGGGCGCAGGCGCATATAGCGACGACTTCAATCTGCCCGGGCAAGCCTACGGCTATGTGGTGCGCTCTCCCCATCCCCATGCACGCATCACTTCCATGAACGTAAGCCGCGCGGCTGTTGCGCCTGATGTGGTAGCGATTTTGACGGCGAAGGAGATGCAGGCCGATGGTCTCAACCCTGCGCCCCACCGTCCGCGTCTCACTGATGCTCCAGACGTTGTGATGACCGCCCTGCCCGGCGGCGAAGCCGTCCTCACGCCCTATCTGCCCTTGCCTTTGGAAAAGGTGCGTTATGTCGGCGAAGGAATTGTATTTGTCATCGCTGAGACACTGGACGCTGCACGCAACGCGGGCGAACTGATAGACGTTGCCTACGAGTTGCTCCCCGCCAACACGCTCACGGCTGACGCTGAAGCTGCGGAAAACATCTGGGCCAATGCGCCGGGCAATCTCTGTGTCGATGCAGAAGTGGGGGACGTGGCAGCCACGCAAGCAGCCTTTGCAAGCGCTGCGCACATCATCACGCTCGACACATGGCTTCAGCGCGTGACGGGCCTGCCACTTGAGCCGCGCGCGGCTGTCGCCAAATACGACTCCAGAACCCAGCGCTACACGCTCTATGCGGGCTCGGGCGGCACCAACCGCCAGAAGGGTGAGCTCGCGCGCATCCTCAACGTCGAGGAAAGCGTCATCCGCGTTGTCGCCCGCGATATAGGTGGCAATTTCGGCACTCGCAACGCGATCTATCCTGAATTTGCGCTCTGCGCTTGGGCCGCGCGGCGCACGGGCCGACCGGTCAAATGGACCTGCGAACGCACGGAAGCCTTTGCGACAGATTATCAGGGCCGTGACATGACCGCCAAGGCCGAACTGGCGCTCGACAGCCATGGCAAGATCCTCGCTTTCCGCTCAATCAATACAGGCAATATCGGCGCTCATACGGTGAGCCTGGTATCGCTCATCAAGAGCGCAGGCATCATGACCAGCATCTATGATGTGCCCGCAGCGCACGTGCGTGCGCGCGCCGTTCTCACCAATACAGTGCCGACGAATTCGTATCGCGGCGCCGGGCGGCCAGAAGCCATATTCGTTATCGAACGTCTGCTGGATATCGCGGCACGGCGCACCGGGCTCGACAGAATTGACATACGCCACCGCAATCTCATCGATTCCTCGGGCGCTTTTTACGCCAATCCACTAACGCTGACTTACGATGGCGGCAATTATCGCGGCTGTTTCGACAAGGCGCTCGATATGGGGAAGGCGGCAGGCTTCGAAAAGCGCCGAAAAAAGGCCGCCAAGACAGGGCGGTTGCGCGGCATCGGCTTTGCCAACTACATCGAAATCACCACCGGCGTCATGCGCGAGCGCACCGAAATCACCGTTCATCCTGATGGGCATGTGGACTATACCGTTGGCACACTCTCCAGCGGCCAGGGCCATGAAACCAGCTTTGCGCAATTGCTGACCGACTGGCTTGGCGTTCCGCTGGAGAGCATCAACTTCATTCAGGGCGACACAGATCGTGTTGAATTTGGCGGCGGCACGCAATCTGGCCGTTCCATGCGCATTATCGGCATCGTCGTGGCCAAAGCGACAGACGACATTCTCGCGCGGGCGCGGCGCATTGCTGCGCATGTGTTCGAACAGCCTGCAGAAAGTCTGCGCTTCGAAGACGGCCGTTTTTTCAGCGCTGGCAATTCCAACGGGCTTGATCTCTTCGATCTCGCGCGCGCGGCGATTGCAAAAAACGATCTTCCCGATGATTTGCGTGGACCACTGACAGGCATATGCGACGATACCATCAAGGAGGCTGGCTATCCTTATGGCGCGCATGTCTGCGAAGTCGAAGTCGATCCAGATACGGGTGAGTATGAAATCATTCGCTATAGCGCTGTTGATGATGTCGGCACATGCGTCAATCCCATGATCATGCACGGACAGACCCATGGCGCGATAACCCAGGGTCTGGGGCAAGCCATGAGCGAGCTGTGCGCCTATGAACCGGCAGGACAATTGATAGCGGGCTCATTCATGGATTATGCAATTCCCCGCGCAGACAATGTTCCTTCCTTTGATGTGCACATCTCCGAATTTCCCTCTCCCACCAACCGCCTCGGCGTGCGTTCGGGCGGTGAAGGTGGCACGGTGCCCTCGCCTGCAGCACTTATCAACGCGCTTTGCGACGCCTTGAAAGACTATGGCGTCGAACATATCGAGATGCCCGCAACCGCCTTCCGAGTCTGGCAGGCGATTCAGGATTCGAGATCGAAATCACAAACCCAGCACAAAGGAAGCATGAAATGAGTGATCTACTTTGCGAACTCGATGGCGATATTCTGCGCGTCACGCTCAATCGTCCCGATCACGGCAATGCGGCCACCGACGATATGGCGGCAGAGATGACGGCAGCGTTGAATACTGCACATGAACGCGCGCGCCTCGTCGTTCTGACCGGCGCGGGCAAGGACTTCTGCAAGGGACGTGCGAACCATAGCCGCCGCACTGCTGCAACCAGCGAAGCGCTCGACCGGCGCAGGCAGGCTGATGTCGTGTTCGATTGCTACGCCGCCATTCGCTATTGCCGCGTTCCCGTGATCGCCAAAGTGCGTGGTCAGGCGATTGGATTTGGCTGCTCGATGGCGTCAGTCTCAGACATCACGATTGCCGCCGATGACGCCATTTTCCAGATCAACGAAATGGAGCACAACATCCTGCCGACGATGGTGCTGTCTTCGCTGATCGACCGGGCCACCCGCAAAGGCATCACCTATATGGTGCATTCAGCAGCCCGCGTTTCTGCCGAACGCGCCATTAGCTTCGGGCTGGTGAGCGATGCAGTGCCCGCTGCTGAACTTGATGCGCGTGTTGAAGCCCTGTGCGCCAAGATGATTTCCGCCCCCGCCATCGCGACAGAAGGCGTGAAGGATTATCTCAAGCGCGCAATGACAATGGATGTGCCGGCCGCAGTCGACTATGCGCGCAACCTGCACGCGGTGGTCAACTCATCCAGCGAGATCAAGCGCGGCGGCGGAAAACATTAGGAATAGTTGGTGCATGTCATCCCGGGCGGCGTAGCCGATCCGGCACCGTTGTATTATCAAGGCTTACTACCCGCGGTCCCGGATAAATCGCTGTGCGACTTTCCGGGATGACGTCCCGCGGATTGCTGTCTGACATTTATTACTTATAAGCGCCAAACTTCTTCAACACTTCTTCGGCGAAAGAATCATCGACCAGCTTGCCAAGATCTGCTGGCTGGTCGAGCAATTTTTGTTCAACGAAAAAATCCTGCAATGTCGACAGAAAGCTGGCGTCGAGCTTTTGATCGGGGTCTAGACCTATGTCGGCGCTCTGTTCGATGAGCGCCACTTCAGCGCCCATGCGCCGGGCAATCACTTCAACGGATTTTCTGCGATCACCTCCCGGGCAGATCGCATCGTTGTAGAGGCGCACGCCACGCATATAGGCATTCATGAAGCCCTGAGCAGCCTTTCTATCCCGCGTAAATTTCTCGCTGTAAATGAGTGGCACAATCGTTCCACCCGGCGGCACGAATTCTGTGAGATCTGACAGAACTCTGGCCAGCCCGCTGCGCAAGGCCTGCGCCATAAATGGATCTATGATGATGCAGGCTTCAATTGCGCCATTGGTCATGGCTGGAACCATGCTGGGCAATTGCAGTTCGACGAAATTCACATCGTCGAGTTTCATGCCGTGCTTCTTCAATATCTGTGCAACCAGGTAATAGCCGATGGATGTTCGGCCCGGTCCGGCAATCGGCTTGCCGCGCAAGCCCTGCAGTGTCGAGGCTTCATCGCCTTTCCAGCTTTGCGCCCGCACAAGCAGGCGCGTTGCCGAAATGCCTTTGCGCAGGCTTTGCTTGTCGCCCACAAAGCGCAGATTGACGCCGCGCCGCGCCGCCGCAAAGAGGCCCGGCGCGATGGGAATGCCCGCCGCATCCAGCTGTTCTGTCGCCAGCGCAGTTACGAGATTTGGTATATTGGGAATGCGCTGCATATCAACGCGCACGCCCTCATCCCTGAAGAAACCGTTTTCCTCCGCGAGGAATAATCCCACATCCGTGCCGCCGCCGACAGAGGCATAGCGCACGAGCAGCAGGCCATCAGCCGGTTGCGCAAGAGCAGGCGCTGACAAAGATGCCATCAATGCGCTTTGAACAAAAGTGCGGCGTGTGAGCATGGCGATATCTCCAAGCGTTTCAGCTTATACAAGGCGCCTCATGCATTGACGCTTGCAATATCAAAACGCGCAAGCTGTTTGTAATTGGCCGATATCCTCTCAAGCTCCTCGCGCGGAATTACGTCTTCGATCGACTTGAAACCATCAGGCGCTCGCTCTTCGGCCATGCGAATGACGACTTCCGGCCCGCCGGTGCGATTGCGCAACACGATATTCCCCGTGGGTCCGCGCCGTTCATCTTCATAGCGGGCAAGAGCCGCATCGATATCGCCAAGGTCCGAAATCGCCTGCGCAAGTGAGCGCGCATCAAGGATCGCCTGTGAGGCGCCATTGGAGCCCAGCGGATACATGGGATGGGCGGCATCGCCAAGCAGCGTTGCGCGGCCA
This sequence comes from Rhizobium sp. Q54, assembly GCA_945901195.1. Classification (GTDB taxonomy): domain Bacteria; phylum Pseudomonadota; class Alphaproteobacteria; order Rhizobiales; family Beijerinckiaceae; genus Terripilifer. Next base: position 1,749 of record CAMDKB010000115.1, on the reverse strand, counting down.
AAGGTCCAGCGCGGCAGGGGATCGCGATCCACCATGGGAAACTCCCATACCTTTTCTGCTTTTTCGATAAGCGCGGGCACATCGAGGAAATCGAAACGCCAGTTTTCATAGCGTGGCAGAAAGTCCTCGAAGCGGCCTTCCCTGTTCCAGTCCTCGCGTGCAAATCCTTTGGATGTATCAACAAAGAAACGCGCGGCCCAATTGATCAAGCCGCTGCCCTTGTCTTCTTCATGTTTGGACACCGGATAGGTGATAAATGTCTGGCGTCCGCCGATGCCAAGTTGCGTGCGCCCGGAAAGAAATGGCTTTGCTATACTGGCGCTGCGCCAGATGATGGCGCCGTTCCATTTCGGAGGTCCTTCTTCCGGATAAAATTTTGCACGCACGGTGGAATGAATTCCATCGGCGGCGATCAGGACATCGCCTTCCACATCCTCCAGCTTTGCGCCGCTGCGCCTGTCGATGAAAGACGCGACGATTTTGCCGCCGGACTTTTCCTCAAATCCCGCCAGATGGTAGCCCGTATGAATATGTCCGGCGGGCAATTTCTCGCGCGCCAGATCCATCAGCGCGACCTGCAATTCGCCACGATGAATGCCGAACTGCGGCCATTTGTAACCTGCGGCCAGCCCGCGCGGTTCACCCCAAACCCTTTGTCCGCGGTTTGTGTAATAGGCATGATCTGCCGTTGGAATGCCGATGGCTTCAAGACGGCTGAGCGCGCCGAGCGCATCCAGACACCGCACACAATGGGGCAACAGATTGATCCCGACGCCGAGCGGTTTAACCTCGCCGACGCTTTCAAACACATGTGCTTCCAGGCCAAGCTTGTTCAGTTCCAGGGCCGTAACAAGTCCACCGATGCCGCCGCCGATGATGAGCGCTTTCATGTGGGAACCCTCACATCAACAAAAGCAGAGCGCCGATGACGGCGACATTGCTGAACAGAAACGAAACATGAAAGTGCCTCCGCAACGGGTCTTCGACTTCCCAGTAACGATGGAAAATGACCGAAGCCAGAATGGTGAACATGATGAGGATGATTGCGCCGAGGCGCGTGTGCCAATCCAGCGCCACCAGCAGGCCGCCGGCCATTTGCATGGCAAACCCAATCCACAGCACCGCACGGGGAAAGGGAATATCATACGCAACCATGCGGTCCAGATGCTGCTTCTCCTTCCAGATCGCGTTGGAAACGCACGTACCCAAAAAGAGAGTGGCGATCATCAATTGCCCGATGATCTGCAGAAATGTCTTGCCCGCGTACATGGATCCCTGCCCCTTATTGCCGGCCTTCGAGCCGATTGATGTGCAACTTAAACTAAAGCCATTGTCTTGGGAAAGGGCTCACTCAAGCTTGCCGCCCGTGGCATGCTGGCCTAGTTTCGCGCTGAGGGATACGCCCGTCGGCGGGCATGAGGGGGAGCGACAACATGAACACGACAAGGCGCCAGTTTCTCAAAATGACGAGCGCAGCAACAGCGCTGCCTGCCATGCCGGCGATCGTGCGCGCGCAATCCTGGCCAAACCAGATTATCCGCGCCATCGTGCCTTTCACTGCGGGATCGACGCTTGATGTCATTGGCCGGATTGTCGCCGATGCGCTCGCCCAAAGGCTCGGCCAGCCCATCGTCGTGGAAAATCGGGGCGGCGCAGGCGGAACAATCGGCTCGGCGGCTGTCGCGCGCGCCAACCCTGATGGCTATACGTTGCTGATCAATGCCTCCGCCCATTCAGCAGCCCCGGCCG
>CAMDKB010000114.1 GCA_945901195.1 Rhizobium sp. Q54 | reverse complement strand
GCCGAGCGCGATCCCGGCAAGCTGCCGCACGCGGCCAATGGCATCGAAATCGTGCTCGAATGCACCGGCTTCTTCCAGGACAAGGCGATGGCCTCGCCGCATCTCGACGCAGGCGCGAAGCGGGTGCTGATCTCCGCCCCGGCGACCGGCGTCGACAACACCATCGTGTTCGGCGTCAACCACGAGACGCTGACCGCTGACCACATCGTCGTATCCAACGCGAGCTGCACCACCAACTGCCTCGCGCCGATGGCCAAGGTCTGCCACGATACCGTCGGCATCGAGCGCGGCTTCATGACGACAATCCATTCCTATACCGGCGATCAGTTGACGCTCGACGCTACGCACAAGGATCTTTACCGCGCCCGCGCTGCGGCCCTGTCAATGATCCCCACAAACACAGGAGCTGCCAAAGCTATCGGTCTGGTGATGCCCGAACTCGATGGCAAACTCGATGGCAGCGCCATCCGCGTACCGACGCCCAATGTCTCCGTTATCGATCTGAAATTCACAGCGTCGCGCAAAACAACTGCGGACGAAATCAACACGGCAATCCGCCGTGCGGCGGATCAGGAGCTGAAGGGCATTCTGGGCTATACCGATGAACCCAATGTCTCTGTGGACTTCAACCACGATCCCCATTCTTCGATCTTCCACACCATGGAAACGAAAGTGGTCGATGGCGATTTTGTGCGCGTGCTGAGTTGGTACGATAACGAATGGGGCTTCTCCAATCGTATGATCGATGTCGCTGTGGCGATGGGAAAACAACTCTGAATTAGACTCACCCGTGAATTCTGGCAGGACTAATGGTCGCCTTCCGAACTCTTGACGATGCTGATGTTTCTGACAAACGCGTCTTGTTGCGCGTCGATCTCAACTTGCCGGTTGAGAATGGCCGTGTAACCGATGCCACGCGCCTTGAGCGCATTCTCCCGACCATGCAGGAGATCACCAGACGCGGCGGTCGCCTCGTTTTGCTCTCCCATTTTGGCCGCCCCAAGGGACGCGAAGCAGAAAACTCTTTGCGCCCGCTCGCCCAGTCGGTCAGCGAGCATCTCAATATGCCCGTCGCATTCGCTGACGATTGCATCGGTGAAGTAACACAGAAAGCCGTTGCTGCCCTGAAGGGCGGCGAAATCCTGTTGCTTGAGAACACGCGTTTTCACAAAGGCGAAGAAAACAACGATCCGGACTTTGTCGCCGAACTGGCCAAACTCGGCGACATCTATGTCAATGACGGTTTCTCTGTCGCCCACCGCGCGCATGCCAGCACCGAGGGGCTGGCGCACGTGCTCCCCGCTTATGCAGGGCGCGGCATGCAGGCAGAGCTAGACGCTCTCTCAAAAGCGCTCGACAATCCACAGCGTCCACTTGCGGCCATCGTGGGCGGCGCCAAGATTTCCTCGAAACTCGACCTGCTCGGCAATCTGACCAAGAAGGTCGATTACCTCATCATTGGCGGCGCGATGGCCAATACATTTTTCGCCGCGCGCGGCATCAAGACCGGTAAATCTTTGATCGAAAAAGACATGTTCTCGACAGCGCGGGCGATTCAGGATGCGGCCAAGTCCGCCAATTGCGAAATCGTATTGCCGACTGACGTGGTCATCGCCACTGAATTCAAAGCACGCTCGCCCCACCGCGTAGTCGGCATCAGCAGCGTCAGCGACATGGAAATGATTCTGGACATCGGGCCCAGATCGGCCGCCAAGGTCGCCTATCTCCTGCAATCCTTCAAGACACTCGTCTGGAACGGTCCTTTTGGCGCGTTCGAACTCGAACCATTCAACGAAGGCACCAACACGATTGCAAGGGCCGCCGCCGAATTGACAAAATCCGGAGCCTTGTTGACGGTAGCTGGCGGCGGGGACACCGTTGCGGCACTCAATCAGGCAGGCGTAGGATCAGACTTCAGCTATATTTCGACAGCAGGGGGCGCCTTCCTTGAATGGCTGGAAGGCAAGGAACTGCCCGGTGTTGAAGCCTTACGCGTAAATGCGCTCAGCTGAATATGGAATTGCCGTCCGTTTTTGGACGTAGATGTCTCACTTGATAGAATTCGAACCTTCCGGAGCCTTATATGAACAAGGATCAACTCGCAAAAATCGCCCAGGCCATGGTCGCCAAGAACCGCGGTCTGCTTGCCGCCGATGAGAGTTCTGGCACCATCAAACGGCGCTTCGACACGATAGGCGTTGAATCAACCGCCGATAGCCGCCGCGACTATCGCGAAATGATGTTCCGCACCGCCGATGCAATGAAGAACAACATTTCAGGCGTCATTCTCTATGACGAAACGATCCGTCAGAACGCCAAGGATGGCACACCTCTGGTCAAGCTGATTGAGCAGGCAGGTTCAATTCCCGGCATCAAGGTGGACACTGGCATCAAGCCGTTGCCGAACTATCCGGGCGAAGTCTATACCGAAGGCCTTGATGGTCTCGCAGCCAGGCTGGACGAATATTACAAGCTGGGCGCGCGCTTTGCGAAATGGCGCGCAGTGATAGATATTGCTGATGGCATTCCCACCTATGCCTGCATCCGCGCCAATGCACATGCGCTCGCCCGCTATGCCGTTCTGTGTCAGCACGCCAATATCGTTCCCATTATAGAGCCCGAAGTGCTGATGGATGGCGGCCATGATCTGGAGCGCTGCTACGACGTCACCGAGCAGGTGTTGAAGATCGTCTATGCCGAGCTTTACGAAGCGCGTGTGTTCCTCGAAGGCACGGTCCTCAAACCCAACATGATTGTGCCCGGCAAAAAATGCTCGAAACAGTCATCGCCCGAACAGGTCGCCATGCAAACCATTCGTCTCTTCAAGCAGACAGTGCCTGTTGCCGTCCCCGGCATCGCTTTCCTGTCAGGCGGGCAGGACGATGTGGAAGCCACAGCCAATCTCGACGCCATCAACCGCATGGGCGCTCTGCCGTGGAACGTCACGTTCAGCTATGGCCGCGCTCTGCAGGCAGCGCCGCAGAAGGCCTGGTCCGGCAAGACGGAAAATGTTTCTGACGCACAGGCAGCGTTCTCCCATCGCGCCCGCATGAACGGCCTTGCTACAACCGGCGCATGGACAGCAGAGCAGGAAAAAGTCGCCAAGGCAGCCTGATCCTGTGACAGACATCTCCCCGAAGGGCGGCTCCACCAAGGGCCGCCCTTTCCTTTTCCAGCGCCAGCCCCGCTTTCGCCCCATTCATTATGATTTTAGGAAGCTGGCTCAGACTCCGGAACCACCATGCCCGAAGATTCGCCTCGCCTTTATCTGATGCTGCCGGCCCAGCTCAATCCTGCCACCCTGCCGGGGCTGCTCAAGGCAGCGATGGATGCAGGCGATGTGGCGTGCCTGCTGGTCGAAACCGGAGCGGTCCCACCGGAAGACGCTGCGCGGATCGTCGCCGCCTGCAGGCCGCTTTGTGCGCGCTATGAAACTGCGCTGCTGGTTTGCGACACGCAGCTAGCCAAATTGCCGGGCGTTGATGGTGTGCATATTTCCGGACGCACAGGCGATATTGAAAAGCTGCTCGACGATGCTGTGAAAAAATTCAAACCCGCTCTCATCGCAGGTGCAGGCGGATTGCGCAGCCGCCATGATGCAATGTCTGCGGGCGAACGGGATATCGACTACGTGATGTTCGGCGAGCCTGCGCCGGATGGATATGTGCAACCGTTTGAGCAGATCGAGGAACGCACGGCATGGTGGGCAGAAATTTTCAACGTACCCTGTGTCGCCTACGCGCCTGCGATCAGTGACGTTGCGCGGCTCACCAGCGCCGGAGCTGATTTCATCGCTGTGCGCGACGCTGTATGGACCGACAGCCGCGGTCCCGCGACAGCAATCGCAGATATCATGCTGGCAATTCGTAAGGCCCCTGTACCCGACGGTGCACGCGCATGAAGCAAGACCGCCCCATCCGTTGGCGATCCGCGTGGACCAAGGGAGTGTTGGTCGCGGCCAGCCTTGTGTGTGCGGAAATAGCGGCTGCTCAGACGTCGCCCCCTGTACCCTACGCTACGCCTGCAAGGGATGCCGCTGACACTACGCCCGGAAAGCCATCCGGCAAGGCGACGAACAGGGCCGCGCCAGTGGAGCCTGCCAGTACCGAGCCCAACGAAACTCAGCCTGAAACTCCGCCAACGACATCCACACCGAAACCGGAAGCTTCTCCCTCCACAGCGCCTTTGCGCGGCGCGATCGGCGCACCAGCAGCTTCGCCCAGACTGCCAATACATGCGATACCGCCGGCGCCCGCTCAGGCTTCACCCGCACCAATATTTCTGAACCCTGGCGCGCGCAATCCAGCAGTCCCGCCTGTCACCAAACCGGCCTCGACCAATTCCAGTGAACCCGATTGGCGCGCCAGCAAAGATCCCCCTGACCCGGCCTTCGGTGCGTTTCAACGTGGCTTCTATGTTGCCGCGTTAAAGGAGGCGTTGAAAATTGTGGCGGCAGATCCCACCAATGGCCCCGCCATGACATTACTCGGCGAAATCTATCGTGATGGACTAGCCGTCAAGCAGGATTCCGAACAAGCGATCCGCTGGTACAGGCTCGCCGACGAACGCGGTGACCGGCAGGCTGCCTTTGCGCTGGCGCGCGCTTATATCGAAGGTGCTGGCGTCAAGCAGGATTACGCCAAGGCCAAGGAATACTTTGAGCGCGCCGCTGCAAAAAACCATGGAGCGTCTCTTTATAATCTCGGCATCATGACGATTGAAGGCGAGATCCAGGACTACAAGAATGCCGCAATCTATTTCCGGCGCGGAATGGAGAACGGCGATCTCGATTCAATTTATTCTCTCGCATTCCTGTATCGCAACGGCCAAGGCGTCGAGAAAGACGAAAAGGAAGCCACAGAGCTTCTTCGCAAGGCCGCCAACGAACATCACCTGCCTGCAATGATCGACTATGCGATTTCATTGTTCAACGGCAGGGGAACCGATGCGGATGAACCGGGGGCAGCCGCCTACCTTATACGAGCGGCCTGGCGCAATGCGCCCGTTGCCCAGAACAGGCTGGCGCGCATGTATATTGCCGGTCGGGGCGTCAAGGCTGACCTGGTCGAAGCCATGAAATGGCATGTCCTTGCCCGCGCCAACGGCCTCAAGGATGAATGGCTCGATGGAAAGCTGACAGAACTCACCGCAAGCCAACGGGAAATTGTCGACGAAGCTGTGCGCAAGTTTTCAGTAAAATAAGAAACGCTGGGGATGTCGATGTCGCGGCCAACGGCGCAGTTATCCGCGCCAATATAAAATCTGTTACAATTTATTTCCTCATAGACTATTGTCAGTATTGAACGTTTGCGGAAGTGAGAGCGGCCTCAATTCTGTATCTTGCGCTCAATTTGACAAGCGGCGGCGACGCCACCGGCGATATCATCTCGGGTTTCGAAAATGTAACCGGCTCCGGCGCCAACGACACGCTGACAGGTGATGCCAGCAATAACGTCCTTAGCGGCGGGGCGGGCGACGATACAATAAACGGCGGCGCCGGCAGTGACAGGATGATCGGCGGCGCTGGCAATGATAAATACTACGTCGATAATCTCAACGACCTGATCATTGAACTAGCAAACGAGGGAACAGATACCGTCTTTTCGTCTGTCAATTACACTCTGGGAATCGGGCAGTCGATTGAATTCCTTTATGCAAATGCTGGTTCTCTTGGCCGCGTTCTCACAGGCAACGAGCTTGATAACCGCATCTATGGCGCAACAACTGGAGCCGATACAATCGACGGTGGCGCAGGCAACGACATACTGGATGGCAGATCCGGCAATTACACGCTTTACGGCGGCGCGGGCAACGATTCCATCAACGGCAACACCGGCGTCGACAATATGAATGGCGGGTTAGGTAACGACAAGTTTTACGTAGACGATATCAATGACCAGACAAACGAAAATGGTGGGGAAGGCACAGACACCGTTTATGCGAGCGTCAACTACATACCCGCAATTGGTGCATCCATCGAATACCTCTATGTCAATGCAGGCGCGACAGGGCTAGTCTTGACCGGCAATGAGCTCGACAATCGTATTTATGGGAACACACTGGGCGGGAACGATACGCTCAACGGCGGAGCAGGAAACGACGTTCTGGATGGCCGCGGCGGCATCGCTATCATGAACTGAGGCCTCGGCAACGACACCTTCTACGTGGACAACATCAACCATGAGACAAATGAAAATGCCAGCGAAGGTCTCGTCGATAAAATTTACGCCAGTGTCGACTACACCCTCGGTGGCGGCGACGAGATCGAATATCTCTACGCCAATTCCGGATCAACCGGGCGCATCCTCTCAGGCAATGAATTTGGAAACCGAATTTATGGCAGCAACGGCGGCGCCGATGTCTTGATGGGTGGAGGCGGCATCGACAACCTCTACGGGCAGGCTGGCAACGATCGCATGGTTGGCGGCACTGGCGCTGACAACCTTTACGGCGGTCTGGGCAACGATGTTTTCGTCTTGCAGAAGCTGGCGGCTGATCGCGACGTCTTGAGAGATTTCCTCTCAGCGGACGACCAAATCGAGATTTCGGCCTCCCTGTTCGGCGCGGGCCTCGTTGCGGGGCAAGTTCTCTCGGGCCTGCAATTTATCAGCAACAGCAAAGGCGCTGCGGCCAACGGCGGTGATACCACCACGCGTTTCGTATTCAACTACAGCAACGGCGCCTTGTTTTTCGATACGAACGGCTCGGCCAGCGGTGGCAATGTGCAGATCGCGACGGTTTTGCCCCTGGCTGAAGTGCCATCTCTTACCGTGTCGGCGGCTGATTTTACATTCGTGATTTGACGTCTCTGCGGCGCTGCAAAACTTGACGCCATAGTGATAACGGGCGAAGGAACGGTCTCCCGCATCCCCCAAAATCGAGACTGACCCTGAGATGATCCGCTCCGCGTTGATGAATATCATGACAGCCGCCGCCATCAAGGCCGGGCGCGGGCTCAAGCGTGACTTTGGCGAGGTGGAAAACCTGCAAGTGTCCATCAAGGGACCCGGCGATTTCGTGACGGCAGCCGACAAGAAGGCTGAAAAGACCCTCTACGAAGAACTCGCGAAGGCGCGCCCCGGTTACGGCTTCCAGATGGAAGAAGGTGGCGAGATCGAAGGCAGCGACAAGTCCCATCGCTGGATTATTGATCCGTTGGATGGCACCACCAATTTCCTTCACGGCCTGCCTTTTTTTGCCATTTCCATTGCCCTGGAGCGCGAAGGACAATTGGTCGCTGGCGTCGTCTATAACCCCGCGACGGACGAAACGTATCTCACCGAAAAAGGCCAGGGCGCCTGGTATAATAACCATCGTATGCGTGTTTCGGGACGGCGTGAAATCGCCGACGCGCTGGTGGGCTGCGGCGTACCCCATATCGGCAAGGCGCAAAGCCACGGCAAATTCCGTGCGGAACTGACGGCCGTAATGGCGCGGGTTCATAATGTCCGTCGCTTTGGCGCAGCCTCCCTGGATCTGGCCCTGGTCGCCTCAGGCCGGCTTGACGCCTATTGGGAGCGTGACCTCAGTCCGTGGGACATGGCAGCGGGCATTTTGCTCGTGAAAGAAGCCGGAGGTTACGTAACTGATGCTGACGACAATGATTTCATGCTTGCAAAGGGCTCCATTTGCGCCGGCAACGAGGCCATACACCGCCAGGTTCTGGCGCTGATCAAGGCCGCATCCAGCAACGCCTGAACCAGCTATTGGAAAGCGCCACAATCTTCTTCTACATATAGGGATACGAATCTCTCCTAGGCCTCTGGGCCGCCAGTGAGGACATCCCATGGCGCAAGACAGTGATCCCGGCCGCCTCTCGTCGCCTTATATTTTTCTGGTGCGCATGCTTGTGTTTCTTGCGCTTGCGAGCTTCGTGGCGCTCATCCTTTACAAGCAGATCCTAACCGCCTTTCAAGCCAATCCCGGACTGAACGCGCTGATCCTGACCGTTCTGGCCATAGGCATTTTCCTCGCTATCGTTCAGGTCTGGCGGCTGGTCCGAGAAGCGCGCTGGGTCAATGCGCTGCGCGCAGGCGACGCTTCAAAAGTGCGGCCACCTGTTCTGCTTGCGCCCATGGCCACACTTCTGGGGGCCGGACAATCCACCGTGATCTCCACGATCACGCTGCGCGCCATTCTCGATTCCATCGGCTCCCGCCTCGATGAATCCCGGGAGATCGCGCGCTACCTGACTGGTCTGCTGGTATTCCTGGGCCTGCTTGGCACGTTCTGGGGCCTGCTTGAAACCGTGGGCTCCATCGGCACGGTCATCAAGTCCATGCGCGGTGGCAGTGATGCGACTGTCATGTTCGATGATCTGAAGAACGGTCTTTCGGCGCCCATCGCCGGCATGTCGATTGCGTTCACGTCTTCGCTCTTTGGACTGGCTGGATCGCTGATCCTCGGTTTTCTCGATTTGCAGGCCGGGCAGGCGCAAAACCGGTTCTACAACGAGCTTGAAAATAACCTCTCTGCCATCGCGACTGACCCCCTGGCGGATGCAGCCGCGCGCGGGGCCATTCCACAAGAATTGGCAGATGTCTTGTCCAAGCTCTCAGCCTCTGTAGCCGCGGGCAATAACAGCGCAGCGCTCGCCAATCTCGCAGAAGGCGTGCAGGGACTGGTCAAGCATATGCGCTCGGAGCAACAGATGATCCGGGACTGGGTGCAAACACAGGCCGATCAGCAAAATGCAGTCAAGATGTTGCTCGAACGGCTCTCACGCGAATCGGAACGCCGCTGATGGCCGGCGCACGCACACGCAGGCGCTTCAGTCAGGTCGACTACTGGCCGGGGTTTGTCGACGCGTTGTCGGTCATGCTGATGAGCATGATTTTTCTTCTGTCGGTTTTCATGCTCGGGCAATATTTTTTGTCCCGGGAGGTGAGCGGCAAGGACGACGCGTTGAACAAGCTGAACAAGCAGGTGGAGGAGCTAACCTCCCTGCTAGCGCTTGAAAGGACGCGCGGATCCGATACGCAATCCAATGTCTCTCAACTGATGTCCACGCTGGATGCGGCCCGGAAAGATCAGGCTCGCCTTCAGGGCCTTCTTGATGCGGGGCGCACCGGCGTCAGCGAAACGTCCAGCAAGCTCACATCCGCCGAACTGGCGCTTGAAGCGGAAAAGCAATTGTCAGCCCGTGCGGCCTCGCAAGTCGACATTCTCACTCAGCAGATCGCGGCCTTGCGGCGTCAGCTTGCAGCACTTGAAGATGCTCTGGATGCGTCCAGCAAGAAAGATCGTGAATCGCAAGTCCGCATCGCCGATCTCGGCTCGCGCCTGAATGTAGCGCTGGCGCAAAAGGTACAGGAACTCGCCCGTTACAGATCAGACTTCTTTGGCCGCCTGCGTGAAATTCTTGGCAACCGCCCCGGTGTCCGGATTGCCGGTGATCGCTTTGTGTTCGAATCCGAAGTCCTGTTCGATACCGGAAGATCCGAAATGAGCTCCGCAGGCCATGCGGAACTCGACAAGCTGGCGTCAGCCCTCGCAGATCTCGAACGTGAAATTCCCCCTGAGATTCCCTGGGTCATACGGGTGGATGGCCACACGGACAAGCGCCCGGTCAACATCCCCGGCAAGAGCAACTGGGAACTTTCCAGTGATCGCGCAATTTCTGTCGTCAAATTCCTCGTGTCGAAAGGTGTTGCACCCCAACGTCTTGTTGCAGCCGGTTTCGGCGAGTTCCAACCGATCGATCCCGGCGAAGGCGATGAAGCATTGCGCCGCAATCGCCGTATCGAGCTGAAACTGACGGAGCGATGAACGATGCATGATGTTCATCTGCATACCTTCCTTCGCCCCGATCACTGGGATGTCGCCGACATCTGGATTGCAAGCTGGGATACAAGCCAGCCACTGATGAAGCACATGGCAAAGTTTGACTGGGTATTCCACCAGCTTGAAGCCATGCATGAAACTGGCGCCATGACGGTTTGCGCACTGAACAAGCGCACCGGAGGCATTGCAGGATTTGCAACTTTTGATCCCGCGCGCGGGGTATTGCTTCGTATCGCCGTGGCGGCAACCGCTCGCGGCGCAGGTGTTGCCAATACACTTCTGGACCGTGCAAAGCACTTGTCGCCTGCAGGCCTCACCGCAGATGTGCCACCGGATAACAAAAGGGCGATCCGATTTTTTGCGCGCGAAGGCTTTGTTCCGCGTGACGGCTCCGGCGCAATGGAATGGCGGGAATAGATGGATTGATACCAACCTGCGGAAGTCTCGACCTCCCCAGGTTGGTCAATCGCGATAGCGCGTCCGTGCCTATGCGCGGGAACCACAATGATTGACAAGCAAGTCATTGGGCCACTTGGTATGACGTTTTATTCCGCTGCGTTGGCTGCGTTCAGCCCTTCGCCCACCTTTGTGCCCGTATCAAATTGCAGCCTCGCCAGACGTGCATAGAGTCCGTTCTTCGCGACGAGTTCGCTATGCGCTCCCTCTTCAACGATCCTGCCGTCGTCGATGACGAGTATGCGGTCAGCCTTGAGAACGGTGGCTAACCTGTGCGCGATGACGACGGTTGTGCGTGTCCCCATGAGATTTTCGAGCGCCTGTTGCACGAGCGTTTCGTTCTCCGCATCAAGCGCTGAAGTCGCCTCGTCAAGAAGCAGGATGGGCGCATCCTTCAATATGGCGCGCGCAATGGCGAGGCGCTGCTTTTGTCCGCCCGATAACATGACGCCCCGCTCGCCGACCTTGGTATCGTAGCCGTCCGCCAGGTCGCGAATGAATTCGTCCGCTGCCGCTCGCTGCGCCGCCGCTACAACTTTTTCCAGTGACGCGCCTTCGCGGCCATAGCGGATGTTGTCGGCAATCGAAGTTCCAAAGATCACCGCATCCTGCGGCACCAACGCGATGCGCCGGCGCAACGCAGCCGGATCGGCTTTCGAGACATCGACACCATCCACCAGAATCCGCCCGGACTGAGGATCATAAAAGCGCATCAGCAATTGAAAGAGCGTCGATTTGCCCGCGCCCGAAGGGCCGACAATGGCTAGCGTTTCGCCGCTGCGGACACTGAAGGATATGTCCTGCAGAGCCGGACTTCCAGGCCGCGAAGCGAAAGCAAATGCGACTTTTTCGAAGGCGATTTCACCGCGCGGCGGCTCGGGCAACGCCACGGGCGACGACGGTGTAGCAATAGCCGGCTTCACAGCCAATAGTTCGGCTATACGGCCAGCCGCGCCAGCGGCCGCTGAAATCTCGCTCCACACTTCCGACAATTGCCCCAACGCGCTTGCGCCAAATACGGCATAAAGGACAAATTGTCCGAGCAACCCGCCGCTGATATTTCCCGCAAGCACGTCGCGCGCGCCAAGCCAGAGGACCGCCACAACGCTCGCGAAGGCC
>CAMDKB010000113.1 GCA_945901195.1 Rhizobium sp. Q54 | reverse complement strand
AGCACCCGCATATTCTTCGCTTCCTCCGCAGACATCACCAGCCCATGTATGCCAGCGTCCTTCGCCTGTTGCGCCCGGCGGGCGACCAAATCCTTGACGCCAAATGCAAATCCAGCCTCACGCAAATCCGCGTCATCGTAGCTCGTCATAACGGTCACAGCGAGCAGTTTGAGCGGTGAATCGCCCATCGCAGCGCGCGCTGCTTTCATGGTTTGCGGATAGGCATGCAGCGTGAGAAATGTTGCACCGAGCTTCGCCACCTGTTCGGTCGCACGCGAGACTGTGTTGGGAATGTCATGCAGTTTGAGGTCGAGAAAAACCTTCTTGCCCGCGCGCACAAGTTCGTCGGCAAGCGGAAGGCCGCCGCTATAGGTCAGCTCCATGCCGATCTTGTAGAAATTGACAGAATCTCCAAGGCTCTCGACCATCAGGCGCGCTTGCGCAACTGACGGTAAATCCAGCGCGACGATCAACCGATCGCGGTGAGCAATATTTGACGGCATGGACTCGTCTCCGGCCAGGTGAATCTGACCGCAGCCCTAGAGCGTTTTACGCCGAAGTGGAAGCCGTTAGGCTTGAGAAAGCGCTGTAAAAAGCAAGCAATGGCGACGATGCCATTCCATCAAACCGGAGGTGGATCGGGCACGCTTCGCCACGCGAATAAAACAGAGGCCGCTTACAAACCTTTGCGTTTGCCCTGATTGATCTTTTTCCACAGGGCCATGGCAGGCTTCATTTCCAGATCCTTGCGCAGCCGGGCGGCGCGCAGCTCGAAATCGATCCGCATCCGGTCGCGGACCAGCCGGATCTCAGTCTCGATCCGGTCACGCTGATCAAGAATCTCGTCCCGAACGCGATGTGTGCCGGCCTTGAGACGGTCAATGAAAACCTTGTGCGGACGCGCCTCGTCGAGCGCGACCACTTCACCGGCCGGGCGATAGCACCACACCCGCGCTGGCGGCAGATTCATCCAGACAGGCGCTGAAGCGCTGGCGTGGAAAGCGACAGCATTTGCGCTGCTGGAGCGGCGCGGCACAGGCGACACCATTCCATAGGTGAACTGGATGAAATTGCCGCGCGGATCCATCAGTTCGAAAGCTTCACGCAGCAACGAAAGGCGGTCGGCTTCGGGCCGGTTCAGTAGCGGCAGGCTGGAGACGATTGCCGATGCGGGTTCGGCTGTCGCAAGCGCACCGAGCGTATCCTCGATATGATAGGCATCGCCTTGCACTACTTTGACACCAGAGAACTTGCGTTCAAGCATCTTGCAGAATGCCGGATCGAATTCGATCAGGATCAGCCGGTCCGGCGCGACGCCATGGTCAAGCAAAGCCTGTGTTACAGGGCCCGTGCCAGGCCCCAGCTCGATGACAGGGCCGGGAACGGAAATATCAACGTGCCGCGCCATGGCGCGCGCCAATGCCTTGCCAGACGGTGATACCGCCCCTGTGGTCGTCGGATTTTCGACCCATGCCTTGAAGAAGCGGGCTTCGTCAGCAATCATGGCAGGAAGCGATCGGCCCGGACGCCCGTGAGCGTCTTCAAGACCTTTGCGCCTCGACTTCGAATTCAAATGCGAACGCACTGCGCCCCCTCATCACCCATACTGGCCACCGTATAAAGACGAATACATAAGGTTTCGTCAAGAAACCGCTGTGGCTTGCGGTCTGGTCTTTGCCAGAAATTCATTCTTTCCGCAAAGATTTATTAGATTCAGATGTTTGACTATGACTGTCGGAGGTCAGACGAATTCCGCCCCGGCCAATATTGCCGACAGCGCCGGCTGTTCTGTTTCCACCCTGCCTACAAACAGACCCCGTGTATGCAGACAAGCCTGCTCCATCAATTGGGTATGCTTTTCCCAACTCATGATCCCGATATCATCGCTAACAGGCGGAATGATGACCACGTCACGATGGCTGCCGGTGAGCTCGGTATCGTGACTCAGCGTAAGACTGCGCATGAGAACCTCGGCGATGCCGGGCGCGTCTGGCAGCGGCTTGCGGCTCATGACGCCGGACAACGTGGAGGCAATCTGCCAGCGGCCGGGTAGCTCATGATAGGCCACGTTGAAATAAGTCGCCTTGGACAGCTGGAAGGCCACAATCACATTCGGTCCGGCGCTGATGCCATGCATGACACGCACCGGGACGTTATCGATCAGGCAGCCGTCGACCAACATCTCACCTTTGTCCGTATAGAAAGGCGGCAGCAGTCCAGGAATGGCGCCCGAAGCGCGCACCGCCTGCCACACTTTTCCGGTGCGGTGAACGTGTTCCTTCCCCGTCGAAAGGTTCGTCGACAAAGCAAAGAAGGGCCGGTGCAAATCTTCAATATCAGTTTCGCCGAAATGCGCCCGCAGGGCGTCATCAAACGGGAGGTGATCGAACAAGCTGTAGCGCGGAATCGTCAGCTTCCCCATGGCCTTTCGCGTTATGAAAATATCCCCGACACGCGCGTCAATTTCGCTGGCTTCAAGGTCATGAGCAAAAGCCGCGGCCATGGCCGCCCCCGCGCTTGTGCCGCCAAAAATATCGAAATGCACGCCGCGTTCGCGAAACGCCTTGTAGACGCCCACTTGCGCCGCGCAGGCCGCGCCCCCGCCCGAGGCCACAAATCCCAGCGCATGACCCGTCAAAAAACGCACGAGACGCGCCAAATCCTCTGGCGCCTCTGGAACAATGTGATGGTGCATCTTGACAGTGCGCGGCGCCAGCCAACTCGCCGTTCCCTGATGAACGGCAGCCTGAACACCGTGCAAGAGCACGAGCCTGATATCGCATTCACCGCAATTTTCAGCAACGAATGTCTCCACCCGGTTGCAAGCGGGATCGCCTGACGCATCCGCAACAAGGAGAATGCAATCCATCACAGGCAACAACGTGCAGACAAAAGCGTCGTCCATTCCCCGCGTATCGAAAATTGCAAACGGCGTTTCGTCCTCCACTGCTTCTATCCAGCCGGTTACGTCATGGGGCTCGGCGAAGGCCGGCGGGCAGAAGCGCTGCGGCACATCGCCCGAACGCACGTATTGCGTCTTTCCGCGACGTCTCAGTCCGGCAACCAGCGAATCCACGAAACGATCAGGAACGTCCGCATTTCCAGCACCCACAACAGCGATTGTATGAGGTGGCTGAAATGCGCTTTGTGCGGTCAGGCGCGGCGTTGCCTCGGCAAGCCGTCCGGCGAGCGACGTCAGGATAGCCCGTGAAAAGCGCGGCGCCGAGCGCGCGAGTTCGTCCATCTGTTCGTGATCAAACGCCAGAACGAGACTGTCTCGCCGCGCTCGCACATTCGCAGTGCGCAGACCACCACGAAAGAATGCGATTTCACCAATCGGTTCGCCACGGCGGATTTCATTGATCTGACCGGGACGTTCGTCCATCTGCACGGCGAAACGGCCATTGAGTACATAATAGAGCACATCAGCAACATCGCCCTGGCGCACCAGAATGTCTCCCCGGCGCACCTCGATAAACCGGCCAATGCGCGCGAGCTTGCGAATGTCCTCCGGCGACAGCGCGCGAAACGCATCGCTTGCAGCAATCGCCTCAAGATCAACCTGGGTGAAGTTGTGCGGCATGGCGGCGCTTCCCTGAAGGAAAACTTCAAGACCAAGTGTGCCATGGAATGCCGCCACAGCAAACCTGGCGCGATCAAGCCATGGCGTTCAAATCAATGCCGAGGGGATCACGCAGTGGCGGGATGTCCCGGAATCTCGGGATGACTTCTTCAGAAAACAGCTTGAGCGACGTTTCGCAGATATGGCGGGTTTCCCCGGCCCATTCTCCAAGAAAGCGCAGCATCAGGTGATTGATGCCAAGATCAGCCAGCTGTTGCACCCGTTTGGCCACACTTTCCGGACTGCCCGCAATCGTATCCTTCAGATCGCCGCCGGCCGCATAACCATCAGCCTGGGATTGGCCAGCCTTGGGACGTATGACCGGACCGTCGAATTTTCCATACCGGGCGACATAGCGGCTGCGGACGGCCATCTGTTCTGCCTTGGCAATTCGCGCAAATTCTTGTGCTTCCGCGTCAGTTTTTCCCACGACGATGCTCAACCAGTCGGTCGTGCACCAGCGCAAACATTCATCGACTACATCTTGCGGATGATTGGCGGCGGTCAGCGCGGTCCGATAGATGAGCGCCTGCGCCCGTACGTCGGCCCCGAAGACGCCCAGAAAAGCTGGCCAGCCATTCTGTGCCGCCTTGACAAGCCCTGCCTCTCGGCTCGCTGTACGGATCATGATCGGATGGCGCTTTGTATAGGGCGCGGGCATGATGCGTCGCTTGATGTGGCCGCGATGGTTGCCGACCTCGAAACTGAATTCGGGATCGCCATAACGGAACTTCCAGAGTTTTTGCATCACATCAAGCGTGTCTTCGGCTGCGCGGCCGGAGGCGTGATACTCCTTGTCGACACCAAGCCCTTCGGCTTCCGCGCCTTGCCAGCCGCTGCCAATGCCGAAAAGCGCCCTGCCCTCCGTGAGTTGGTCAAGCAGGTTCATGCTCTCAACCAGCCGTAACGGATGATAGAAGGGCGCAGACAACACGCCAAAACCGAGATAGCGATCTTTTGGAATTTGCGGTGCGATATAGGCGGTAAACTGCATGGGATTGCTGTGCCAGGGTCCGCGAAAATGGTGGTCGGTGTACCAGGGATTGAACCCCAGCTCCGCGATACGGATGGATTGCTCGGCAGCCATCCCTATTGTGCGGTGATCGTCTTCCGGCTCCTCGTAATCTGGAAAAAACATATTCAAGGTCATCGCGGAAAAATCCATCATTCGCCCCTTTTTCGGCGGGAACGGATCACATCCGGCCCGCTAGCTTTACGCAGTTTGAGTCATGATAGGCAGCCCCGGACGAAACGCGCAAGCGGGGGACGCAGCGCGGACGCGCCTGATTTTTCGGCGGACCCGTCGGTCAATCGAACCCGTCAGACAGTCTGAATCGTCCAAATCCCGGGCAACCCCATTGCCCCGCCCCTCTCCACCCGCTTATGGTCGCCATTCCTGAAAGAAACTCCCAGAAGAAGAAGCACGCCGCCATGGATGACAGCTCAAAACGCCCGAAACGCCAGACGATCACCGACCAGGAGGCGTTGCTTTTTCATTCCCGCGGACGGCCAGGCAAGATCGAAATCATTTCGTCCAAACCCATGGCCACCCAGCGCGACCTGTCGCTGGCCTATTCGCCCGGCGTCGCTGTGCCCGTGCTGGAAATCGCCAGAGATCCCACCACGGCCTTCGATTATACGGCGCGCGGCAATATCGTGGCGGTCATCACCAATGGCACGGCCATTCTCGGCCTCGGCAATCTTGGCGCGCTGGCCTCCAAGCCTGTCATGGAAGGCAAGGCAGTGCTGTTCAAACGCTTCGCCGATATCGATTCCATCGACCTTGAAATCGACACCGAAGACCCCGATGAATTCATTAACGCGGTGAAATTTCTCGGCCCCTCCTTTGGCGGCATCAACCTTGAAGACATCAAGGCGCCCGAGTGTTTCATCATTGAGCAGCGCCTGCGCGAACTGATGGATATTCCCGTCTTCCATGACGATCAGCACGGCACTGCGATCATCTCGGCCGCCGGCGTTCTGAACGCAATCAAGCTCACCGGCCGTGACATCAAGAATACAAAACTGGTCTGCAATGGTGCAGGTGCTGCAGGCATCGCTTGTCTCGATCTCATCAAGGCCATGGGTTTCGCGCCGGAAAATGTCATTCTCTGCGACACCAAGGGTGTCATCTATCAGGGCCGCACCGAAGGCATGAACCAGTGGAAATCCGCCCATGCCGCCGTTACCAAGGCGCGCACGCTTGAGGAAGCCATGATGGGGGCCGACATCTTCTTTGGACTTTCGGTGAAGGGTGCGGTGACGCCGGAAATGGTCGCCTCGATGGCCAAGAACCCCATCATTTTCGCCATGGCCAATCCGGACCCGGAAATAACACCGGAGGAAGCGCATGCCGTACGTGATGATGTCATCATCGCAACCGGACGCTCCGACTACCCCAATCAGGTCAATAACGTCCTCGGCTTTCCCTATATCTTTCGCGGCGCGCTTGATGTGCGCGCGACCACGATCAACATGGAAATGAAAGTCGCCGCTGCCCATGCATTGGCGCAGCTCGCACAAGAAGACGTGCCCGATGAAGTAGCGCTGGCCTATGGCGGCGCGCGCCCGCGATTTGGCCGCGAATACATCATTCCCGCGCCATTCGATCCACGCCTGATCAGCATTGTGCCTGCGGCAGTTGCAAAAGCTGCAATGGATTCTGGTGTCGCGCGCAAGCCCATTGTCGACATGAAAGCCTACGAGGCCCAGCTGTCGGCACGGCGCGATCCTGTTGCCGGTGCGCTGCAACGTATTTTCGACCGCGTGCGGCGCTATCCAAAGCGGGTCGTATTTGCCGAAGGCGAGGAAGAACAGGTTATCCGCGCCGCCGTGTCCTTTGTGAACCAGGGCTTGGGCACCGCCATACTCGTTGGCCGCGAGGAGCTCGTGAAAGCCAATGCCGAACGCGTAGGCGTCGACATTACTGGCGGCAACATCGAGATTCACAACGCGCGGCTGTCGTCGCGCAACGCCACTTATGCGCAATTCCTCTATGAGAGGTTGCAGCGCAAGGGTTATCTGCAGCGCGATTGCCAGCGCCTGATCAATCAGGACCGCAATTCCTTTGCCGCCGCCATGGTGGCACAAGGCGATGCCGACGCCATGGTGACTGGCGTGACCCGCAATTTCTCCATCGCCCTGGAAGAAGTCCGGCGCGTGGTCGATCACAAGCCTGGCCATCGCGTGATGGGCCTCTCGCTCGTCCTCGCCAAGGGCCGCACGGTGCTTGTCGCCGACACCGCCATCGCTGAAAATCCCAATGCCCAGGATCTCGCCGATATTGCAAAGGAAGCTGCAGGCGTGGCCCGGCGGCTGGGAACCGAGCCGCGCGTTGCATTGCTCGCCTTCTCCACATTCGGCCATCCCGAGAGCGAACGCTCCCTGCACGTGCAGGAAGCCGTGCGAATTCTCGATAGCCAGCGCGTGGATTTCGAATACGACGGCGAGATGTCCGCCGATGTCGCGCTGAACCGCGAGGCGATGATGGCTTACCCCTTCTGCCGGCTGACCGACACCGCCAACGTGCTCATCATGCCAGCGTTCCACTCGGCATCGATCTCCACAAAAATGCTGCTGGAACTGGGCGGCGCAACCGTCATCGGCCCGATGATCGTTGGCCTCGACCGGCCCATCCAGATCGTCCCGCTGGGCGCGAAAGATTCCGACATCGTGAACATGGCGGCGCTGGCAGCCTTCAATCTGGGCGGATAGGGATTTCGGCCCAGCTGTCTGAGACTTGCCGGGCTTCAACTCTTTCTCAATGCGGGAGGGCTAGGTTGAAGCACCGGTGCATGCCGGCAAGTCCGGACAACACCATGAATCTGTATCTTGTTCTCGGCTCAACCCTTGCTTTGCCGGCTGCCTTCCTGGCTGGCTGGGCGTTGCGCGCACGAAAATCACCCTCGGCACAGGGCAACACAATCACCAGCATGCAGCAGGAGGTGGAATCCCTGCGCGATGAAATCTGGGAATTGAAGGGGGCCGCTACAGAACGCGACAAGGCCGAAGCGGCCAACGAAGCAAAATCCCGGTTTCTCGCAACCGTCAGCCACGAGATGCGCACGCCATTAAATGGCATTCTTGGCATGACCGATCTCATGCGCGGCGCCAATCTCACAGCCGAACAAACTTATTATCTTGAAATGATCCGCGCCTCGGGCGGCGCGCTTGCGTCATTGATCGAGGAAATTCTGGATTTCTCGCGAATCGAGGCGGGAAAGCTCGAACTGACCAGCGCCGCATTTGAAGTGACTGCACTGGTTGAACGCGTGGTGGAATTGCTTGCTCCAAGAGCTCAGGGCAAGGGACTGGAAATCGCCTCTTCCATTGCTGCCGATGTGCCAGCTTTGTTGACCGGTGATGCCGCCCGCCTTCAGCAGATATTGATCAACCTGACAGGCAATGCCGTCAAATTCACCCAAAAAGGCGGCATCGGGCTGCGCGTGACCTGCCCCCCCGGCGGAACCATTCGCTTCGCCATATCCGATACCGGTCCGGGAATTCCGCTTTCTCGTCAGGAAGCCATCTTCACGGCTTTCGAACAGGCGGACGGCTCTTCGACCAGCCAGCACGAGGGAACTGGCCTCGGCCTCGCAATTTCCCGCCGCCTTGCAGAGCTGATGGGAGGCCAGTTGCGCCTCGACCATTCTGACGTCAATGGCTCGGTGTTCATCTTTGAAATGCCATTGATCGTCGCAGCTGACAGCGAGAAAGTGCCTGAAAAACCAAGCTTAGCCGGACGAAGAGTCCTGGTTGTGGCCAATTCGCCATTTGAAGGACCATGGCTTGGCGAACGCCTAGCGGCTTCGGGGGCAAGCGTCACCCGGGCACAGGGCGAAGACCAGGCAATCGAAGCGCTGGAAAGCGGCAAGCCCTTCGATATCGTGATCGTCGATTGCGCTTTGGGCGAGGAAGTAACGCGTCGTCTGTCCAAAGCCACTCGCGCGTCCCGCGCAGGCCGCAGCCTCGTGTTGTTTTCACCATTCGAACGTCGGGCCTTCGGCCAGCAATCCCTGCAAGAGTTTGACGGCTGGCTGGTCAAGCCGGTGCGAACGGGCTCACTCATCGCCAGACTGACCGATGCTTTTGCGCCCCCCCAAGCAACGGCCATTTCGACCTTCGACGATTTTAAACCGGCCGAAGGCCTGAATGTACTGCTGGCAGAAGACAACGAGATCAACGCGCTCATTGCCACCAAGCATCTCGAGAAGCTTGGCGCTACCATAACGCGCGCGCATGACGGTGAAGAAGCACTGCAATTCTGGCTGGAATCACGGCAGGGAAACCGGCCCGCCCTTGACGTACTGCTGCTCGACATCCGCATGCCCGGCCTCGACGGCACAGAAGTCGCCCGCCGTGTGCGCGCTGCCGAAGCCGAAACCGGCCATCCCCCGGTACGCATGATTGCCCTAACAGCCAACGCCTTTGATGAAGATCGCCGGGCGTGTCTTGCTGCCGGCATCGACGAATTCGTGACAAAGCCCGTGGATATTGCAAAACTGGCGCAGGTGCTTAAACGCAATATTACACTCAGCGAAGAACAACCTGTGCGTTCCGCCCAGCCAGCTCAATGAAATGGCCGCGGCCCGAAAAAGCAAATTTGCAGAATCCGCAACATGCACGTCACAATTTTTACGAATCTATATGTTTGGTAGCCGCCACAATGCACCAGTCACCGGCAGCTCCTGAAGTATCGAAATCTCCTGCAACAGGCGGATCACCCTGGTCTGCCGCAAGGGGAATTCAGGCGTTTCACCCGGCGACCCTTTTGCCCGCATTCGTAAAATCGCGCCAGCGTGTCCGCGATTTGATGGGGCTCCCCGATTCATTGGGCGCAATAGGCTCACTGGAGATACGGATCGCCGTAACTAAAAAAGACATCAAGCGCGCGCAAAAACTGCGCTGGCGGGTCTTCTTTGAAGAAGGCAAGGCAATTCCTGATCGCATGTCGCAGCTGCGCCGCAGGGATATCTGCGCATTCGACAGGATTTGCGATCATCTCATCGTCATTGACCACGCGTCGGTCGGCCGCTTCGGCAAGATCAAACCTCGGGTCGTGGGAACATACCGTCTGCTGCGTCAGGACGTGGCTGACAGGCATGCGGGCTTTTACAGCGCGACCGAATTCGACATTTCCGGATTGCTGGAACGCAATCAAGGCAAGCGCTTTCTGGAGCTCGGTCGCTCCTGCGTATTGCCCGCATATCGGTCCAGGCGGACTCTGGAACTTTTGTGGCGTGGCATCTGGACTTACGTCCGTCATCATCGAATCGACATGCTGATCGGATGCGCCTCTCTGGAAGGCACCAATCCGCTGCAGCATGCGTTGCCGTTATCATTTTTGCATCATCACGCATCCGCAGGCGAAACCCTGCGAGCGATGCCCTTGATCAACCGGCACGTCCCCATGGACCTGCTCCCCAGGGATGCAGTCGACATCCGCCGCGCCGTCAGCGCCCTGCCCCCGCTCATCAAGGGCTATCTGCGTTGTGGCGCTGTCTTTGGCGGCGGTGCAGTGATTGACCATCAATTTGGCACAACCGACGTCTTTGTAATCATGCCTGTCGACAAGATTGATCCGCGCTACATTGAATATTTTTCAACTGCTGGAAATCCGCTGCAAGCTGCCGCCTGAAACTTTATTACGTTGCAAATCGCTCCCGGTCATGCGGCAGGGTAAAATCGATACCAGGACCGCAAGGCACAATGCCATGTGGATTGATGTGCAGATGGCTCCCGTAATAATGTTTGCGCACATGATCGATGTGAAATGTCCGATTGATGGCCGGGCGCTGAACAAGATCGCGCGTGTAGTTCCACAGATTGGGATAGTCGACGATCCGTTTTTTGTTGCACTTGAAATGACCAACGTAAACAGCATCAAACCGCAACAATGTCGGCAACAGCCTGATATCGGCTTCCGTTAGCTGGATACCGCACAGGTAGCGTTGACGTGACAGTCTGTCTTCAAGCATATCCAATGTTGCAAAGAGTTCACG
This sequence comes from Rhizobium sp. Q54, assembly GCA_945901195.1. GTDB lineage: Bacteria > Pseudomonadota > Alphaproteobacteria > Rhizobiales > Beijerinckiaceae > Terripilifer. The sequence goes on along the minus strand of CAMDKB010000113.1, from coordinate 747 downwards.
CGCGGCCTCGTCATACGCTGCCTGCGTCGTTGCAAAACCGCAGCGATAGACCCCGTTATTCAACGCATTATAGATTCGGTCATTCAACGCATCGATTTCGCCACGCAATTCCATCGGATAGTAATCGCCCTCAAGCGCACCGGCCCCATCGAAGGCCGAATTGAACATGCGAATAATCTCCGACGATTCATTGTTGACTATGGTCTTCGTCTCCTTGTCCCACAGCACCGGGACGGTAGTCCGTCCGCTGTAGTCAGCATCTGCCCGCTGATAAATTTCGTAAATAAATCGGGACTCGCCCAGCGGGTCAGGAATGACGCCCTCACCAGGTGCGAACGTCCATCCATTCTCGCGCATCAGCCAGTGCACAACCGAAACGTCGATCATGCCTTCAAGCCCTTTCAGCGCCCGCATGATCATCGTGCGATGCGCCCATGGACATGCGTGCGAGATGTAGAGGTGATAGCGTCCCGGCGCCGCAACAAAGCCGCCGCGCCCGGAGGGGCCGGGTGCACCATTGCCCGTCACCCAATTGCGAAACTGGCTTTCCTTTCGCACGAAGCGGCCCTGTTCGATGCGTCCAAGCGCAACTTCATCCGACCATTTTCCATCTATCAGTAAGTGTGCCATCCCGGATGATCACATAGACCCTCGTCGCTCTGCTTTTTTCATGGCAAGATCGATCCTGAGGGACATTCGAAGCGGGGTTCGGGCATGTTGATCCAACTTCACAGCCAAGCAACGACG
>CAMDKB010000112.1 GCA_945901195.1 Rhizobium sp. Q54 | reverse complement strand
ATTGGCATGGACGCCATAGCCGGGATTGCCCATCGAAAATTCACCGGATTTGACCAAGGGGCCAGCCATCACCGGCTCAAAACCGGCATCGCGGGTCAGGCGTGCAACGACATCAGCCGCCGCCTTGTCATCACTGGCGATGGGGATTGGCAACTTGTCGCCGCTGCGGCCCGCATTTTCCTGCAATATCTTCGCTCCGATGGAATTGAACCCGCGCACCATGCGCGCGCCGGGAAAGTAGCTCGCTGTCAGCACACCGATGGGTTTCTGCTTGCTCATGGCCGCCAGCTCCTCGCCATCACGTGCTGGCGTCGCATTGCATGTATCGATGATAATCTTGCCCTTCAGCGCTTCGGCAAACTCCTTGCCGAGTCCGGGAATGGCGCGATAGGGAACCGCCAGGAGAATAACATCGCCATTGGGAATGGCCTGAGCCGTCGTGCCCGCGCGTGCCAGCGGACCGAGTTCGGCGACCATTGGCTTCAACTCATCTGGATTGAGTGAAGAAAAGAACACGGAATGCCCGGCTTTCACCCAAAGCTTGCCAAGCCCCCCACCGATGTTTCCCGCGCCGATGGTCGCAATCCTGAGGGGGCCGCTGACGCCTTGCGCGAAAGCGTCCAATGCACTGGCAGGAATCAGCGCCGCCGCGCCGGTCAATTTAAGAAATGTACGGCGGTCAAACTTGTTCAGCATGGCGCTTTCCCGGGGCTTGCAGATCTCGCTCATTATGGTGCTTTAACGGAGCGCGAGGCAATTGAAATGGACCAACCCCGCTTCCCATTGTCGTGATGAATAAAAAGTCCCAAGCACAGGATGTCTCCGACCTTCGGCCAGTGGCCGGGCGGTCCCATTCATGGCAATAGGTGCGTTGAAACCTCGCCAGAGATCGCGCGCCAATGTCTGATACGTCTCGCCCCATCCCACATTTCGCCGCTGGATTTCCGGTTGCGGACGAGGCGCAATGGCGCGAGCTTGTCGACAAGGTGCTGAAAGGCGGCAAATTCGACCGGCTTGTTGGCAAGACCAGCGATGACATCGAAATTCAGCCGCTTTATCCGCGGCGCGAGGGGGGGCCACGGGCTTTCGCGTCGAGGTCGGGCGGCTGGACGGTCCTGGCCCGCGTGGACCATCCCGATGCTGCCCAGGCCAATGCCTTGGCGCTGGCCGATATTGTCGATGGCGCGAGTGGACTCCAGCTGATCTTTGAAGGCGCGGCCGGCGCACACGGATTTGGCCTGCCATGGAATGGCGACGATTTGCGCCGGGTTCTGGCGGGTATCGACCCCGCCGGAATCGAGATCGAGCTGGATCTTGGCGTTGCAGCAGGACAAGCGCCTGAGGTACTGGCGGATTTCATCACCAAATCCGGACTGAACCCGGCCAGCGCCGCAGTGTCTTTCGGCCTCGCCCCCCTGGGACAGATGTCCCTGAGTGGCGAAACCGCCGCTGCGTGGGAAAAAACCGCGCCCGAATTGGCGGCACAAATCAGCGCACTCGCAGCGCGTGGATTTGCCGGTCCCTTTTGTGTTGCCGATGGACGCATCGTCCATGCGGCGGGAGGCAGCGAGGCGCAGGAACTGGCGTTTACGCTTGCAACAGCCGTCGCCTATTTGCGCACGCTTGAACAGGGCGGGCTGAAGTTGCCATCGGCGTCGTCTGCGATTGGCTTTCGCATGGCGGCCGACGCAGATCAGTTTCTCACAGTCGCGAAATTCCGCGCTTTACGTCTCCTGTGGGCGCGCGTTGAAGAGGCGTGCGGGCTCGCCCCCCGGTCGATCCACATCCACGCCGAAACGGCCTGGCGGATGATGTCGCGGCGCGACCCTGCTGTTAATTTGCTACGCGCCACCGTCGCGGTCTTTTCCGCTGCGACGGGCGGCGCTGACGGGATTTCGGTGCTGCCATATACGCAGGCGCTCGGCCTTCCTGATGCGCAGGCCCGCCGGCTCGCGCGCAACACCCAGCTTGTCCTGCTCGAAGAAGCCAATATTGCCAAAGTGGGAGATCCTGCAGCAGGCGCCGGCGGCATTGAAAGCCTGACGGGCGCCCTGTGTGAAAAGGCCTGGGCGATCTTTCAATCTCTCGAAGCCACGGGTGGCATTGGACAACCCGCAGCCCGGGCTTTCCTGAGAGCTTCGGTCAGTGACGTTAACACCAGGCGGCAAAGAGATATCGCAACGCGGCGCGAGCCGCTGACTGGCGTGAGCGAATTTCCGAATATTCGCGAAGCGACTGCTGATGTCCTGCTGCCGCTCATTGGCGTCGCGGCTGACCGCGTGGCGCACGCGCTCACCCCGGTGCGCAACAGCGAGGCCTTCGAAACATTACGTGATCGAGCCGAGGCTTGTTCACAGCGTCCCAAAATTTTTCTTGCGAGTATGGGACCCGTCGCGGCCTTCACCGCGCGCGCGAATTTTGCCGCCAACCTGTTTGAAGCGGGCGGGCTTGAAGCCATATCCAATGATGGTTTCGACGATATAGCCACTCTTGTTGAAGCCTTCCGCCAATCAGGTGCAGAGCTCGCCTGCATCTGCTCATCCGATGAAATCTATGCAAAATCTGCACCTGATTGCGCCCGTGGCCTCAAGGCAGCGGGCGCCAAAATGATCTATCTGGCAGGCAGGCCCGGCGAACAGGAAACAGCGCAACGCGAGGCCGGTATTGATCGCTATGCCTATGCAGGCTGCGACGCGATTGCCTTGCTGCAAGAGGCATTGGCGCTGTGTTCGTGAACGTGCGCATGACTTTCAGCCTTGCGATTTTGGCGCTCACAGGTAAAAAGCACTCCACACAGACACAACTGAAGACAGGGCGTTCGAGCGATGTTTCTCCGGCCAATCATGTTTGCAGCATTGATATCGAGCAGTGTGCTGGCCAGTGCCCAGGCCGCGACCCTGAACAAGTTTGACGGGCGCTGGTCGATTGTCCTTTCAACGGATGTCGGCACTTGCGAGGCCTCAATACCCGCAACTTTCAACGTGAAGGCTGACGACATCGCGGCGGCGGCTGAGTCACCGCTACGAGCCGACGGCGCTGTTGAAGCCAGCGGCACGATGTGGATCCGTTTCACGGCTGGTCAGGACAATTACCGTGGACAAGGCAAACTCACGCCATCCGGGGGATCGGGCGTCTGGTCGTCGGGCTCGCGCTATTGCGGCGGAAAGTGGAGAGCGACCCGCGCGCGCTGACACAAAGGCAGCGTGTTCACGAAACTGTGACTTTAGATATTTCCCCCGCGAAATAGACTTTCGCCATGAAGAAGTTTCTCACTCCCCTGCTCGTCGTGGCTTCACCTTTTCTGGCCAGCGAAATAGCACCAGCGCGCGCGGCCGAAAAGCTGCCCGATGGGCGCTGGCACATCACCTTGCGCGGACAAGGCCCCAATCTGCTCTGCTATGGACAGATTACCCATGTGGGCGAAGTGCGTGGCGGCAGGCCAGTCTACAGCGGGCAGGCTCGCTACACCTTTTTCCTCGCCCGCAACGGGCTCGTCACCGCATCAGGAACCCGCAAGACTGATCGCGCCAGCCTGAGGGGGCAGATCCGGAACGCGCGGACCGGCTCCGGCTCATTCCATGTTCCCACGCGCAATTGCAGCGGGACATGGCAAGTGACCAAAATCGGCGGGTGATCAGTTGCTCGGCATTTGATCCGCTTCCTCCGAAGGCATGTTTTCCGGCCGCGCCACCAAAGCCACGAGCGCATAGCTGACGATCAACAACATGAACCAGGATGAAAGCTTGCTGAAGCTGACGAGCGACCACGCCTGCATCTGGCTTGGATAGACCCAAGCGCGTGTGTAGGTGCCAATGTTCTCGGCTAACCAGATGAACAGCGTGGTCAGGCTGCAGGCGATTAGCAATGGCATGCGGCGATATTGCCGCCACACCTTGTAGTAGATCCATGTGCGCGAGAATAGGGCACAGGATGCGGCGATCAGCAACCAGCGCGTGTCTGCAATATAATGATGCGAGAAAAAATTTATGTAGATGGCCAGCGCCAGCGCCATCACAGGCCACAACGGGGGATGACCCGTGAATTTGAAATCGCACAGCCGCCAGCAGCGCGCAATGAAGCTTCCCACAGACGCATACATGAAGCCAGTGAACAGCGGTACGCCGCCAATCCGGAAAAAAGCCTCTTCAGGGTATATCCACGATCCCGCCGCAGTCTTGAACACTTCCATCACTGTGCCGACGATGTGATAGATGAAGATGACTTTGGCTTCCTCAAACGTCTCCAGCCGCCCTGCGAGCATCAGCGCCTGAACGGCCACCGCTGACAGAAACAGAAAATCATAGCGGGCCAGCAAGGCTGTTTTTGGATACCACAGATGCGTCGCCATCAAGAGCGCGAGCATGATGGCGCCGAACAGACAGGCCCAGCCCTGCTTGACCCCAAAGCGCAGGAATTCATAGGCAATCGCGCCAGTCCTCGAACGCGCAGCACGCTCGCCGAGGCGCTGTTCGAATTTTACGAACGGACGCAACACGCCCCATCGGCTGGCGGCGCTCGCGGGCCTGCTTGCGGACACTTCGGGCACGCGTTGATCCATGTTGCTCCCGTAGCCTCCAGGCCTGCAATGCGTCATATTACGGCGCGCCTTCGCGCTTGCGAAAGCGATGCGGCAAGCTTCACACCTTGGACAAGAGATAAAGGTCTTTCCGGCTTTTGTTTGTCCTGATTTCCGCCTGCAGGCGACCAACAGTCCATGTGCGGCGAGCTGATACGTGTGTCGGCAACTTTGCGCCGTATTCTGAAAAATCAATATTATTCTTGTGGTTATGCCGCTGCTGTTTGTTTGACACGCCTTGTGCGCCGCTTGTGATCCGCATGCGGTCAACAAGGATTAACTAATGGATCAAACAAGTTTTAGAGAATTTGGATCATTAATCTTTTCTACCTTTATCAAAGCTAACGTGACGAAAGGTTTGAAGATGAATTTGCATTCAAAAAAAGGGAGCACAAACTTGCAAAAGATCGTACACTTTCTCCGCAATGATATTGCAAGCGTCAATATCGAATACTGACTTATCGCTTTGATCGTAGCTGTTGGTCTGATTGGTTCGCTGGAAGTCACAAGCGGCAAGATAGGTGAACGCTACACCAGCATTTCCAACACCCTGGTCTCAACTGAAACGACCGGCTCAATCAAATAGCCGACGACAAAAAAATCATACATTGCAACTTTCAGCGGCACACTTTTCCGTCTTGGCGTCTTGACCAAAGGATAGTTCGCCCAGGACCCGGATTCTGCTAAATTGATTTCAGCACGTAACCGGGTCCAAGAGTCATGTCGCAGATTCCAGATTTTTCGAAGGTTCAGTTCAAGCCCGTCGAGCCTGCAACCGTCTCGTTGACGGGCGCCGCAGCGGCTGGCGCTGACTGGCTGACGCCAGAAGGCATTGCAGTCAAACGCGCCTATGGGCCGCCCGATCTTGCCGGACTCGATTATCTCGATACCTATCCGGGTCTTGCGCCGTTCCTGCGCGGCCCCTACCCCACCATGTATGTGAACCAGCCCTGGACCGTGCGGCAATATGCCGGTTTTTCGACGGCTGAAGAATCCAATGCATTCTACCGGCGCAATCTGGCTGCCGGCCAGAAGGGTCTTTCCATCGCTTTCGATCTGGCCACCCATCGCGGCTATGACAGCGACCATCCCCGCGTGGCAAGCGATGTCGGCATGGCAGGCGTCGCCATCGATTCCATATACGATATGCGCACGCTGTTCTCCGGCATTACCCTGGATCGCATGTCGGTCTCTATGACGATGAATGGCGCGGTGCTGCCTGTGCTGGCGCTTTATATCGTAGCAGCCGAAGAACAGGGCGTATCACAGGACAAGCTGTCCGGGACAATCCAGAACGACATTCTCAAAGAATTCATGGTGCGCAATACCTACATCTATCCGCCGAAGGATTCGATGCGCATCATTTCGGACATCTTCGCTTATACGTCCAGGAACATGCCGAAATTCAACTCGATTTCAATCTCCGGCTATCACATGCAGGAGGCCGGCGCGACGCAGGATCTTGAACTCGCCTATACGCTGGCTGATGGTGTTGAATATATTCGTGCTGGCATCGCAGCGGGAATGGACGTGGATGCGTTTGCGCCGCGGCTGTCGTTCTTCTGGGCGATCGGCATGAATTTTTATATGGAAGTCGCCAAGTTGCGCGCGGCAAGGCTTTTGTGGGCCAACCTCGTCAAGCCGTTCAAGCCCAGGTCGGACAAATCGCTGGCGCTTCGCACCCATTCACAGACGTCCGGCTGGTCGCTGACGGCGCAAGACCCGTTCAACAATGTCATGCGCACTGTGATCGAGGCCATGGCTGCAACGCAGGGCCATACACAATCCCTGCACACCAATGCGCTGGATGAAGCGCTGGCGCTGCCTTCGGATTTCTCGGCGCGCATTGCGCGCAATACACAGCTCTTTCTGCAACAGGAAAGCGGCACGACGCGCATCATTGATCCGTGGGGCGGGTCTTATTACGTGGAGCGCCTTACCGGCGAACTTGCTGCGCGCGCCAAGGCGCATATCGATGAAGTGGAAGCGCTGGGCGGAATGGCGAAAGCCATCGATCAGGGCCTGCCGAAAATTCGCATTGAGGAAGCCGCCGCCAAAACGCAGGCGCGCATCGATACAGGTCAACAGGTTGTCGTTGGCGTCAACAAATACAGGCTGGCTGATGAGAAGCAGCTCGACGTGCTGAAGGTCGATAATTCTTCTGTGCGTTCGCAACAGATCGAGAAATTGCAGCGCCTGCGCGCCGAACGCAACGAGCAGGACGTGCAGCGCGCAGTCGCCGCTCTTACAGATGGCGCACGCGGCAACGGCAATCTGCTCGCGCTCGCTATCGACGCGGCGCGGGTGAAAGCGACAGTCGGCGAAATCTCGATGGCGCTGGAAAAAGTCTTCAACCGTCACGTAGCGCAGATCCGCACGATCAGAGGTGTGTACGAACGAGAATCCGGCCACGAGGCCGTTGCTGTCATCCGTGTGCAACGCATGACCGACGCTTTCAAGGAGAACGAGGGACGGCGTCCGCGCGTGCTCGTTGCAAAGCTTGGACAGGACGGACATGATCGCGGGCAGAAGGTGATTGCATCAGCCTTTTCTGACCTCGGATTTGATATCGATGTCGGTGCGCTGTTTGCAACTCCGGAGGAAGCTGCGCAGCAAGCGGCAGACAATAACGTGCATGTCCTCGGCATTTCCTCGCTGGCAGCGGGCCATCTTACATTGGTGCCGCAGGTGCGCGAAGCGCTGGAAAAGCTCGGGCGCAGCGACATCATGATCGTGGTTGGCGGCGTCATCCCGCCGCAGGATTTTGCCGCGTTGCGCGAGGCAGGCGCAGCCGCCATCTTCCCGCCGGGCACCAATATCGCCGAAGCTGCCGCAAGTTTGCTGGAAGAACTGAATGCACGGCTGGGCTATGCGCAAAGGCCTGCGGCGGAGTGAGGTGCGGCAAACTAAGGTTGCACTGCCCCTGCTCCACCACTCCCTGGCAGCGGCAAGGTTTCCACCACGCCTGGGGTCGAAGATACTGGCGCGGGGCGGTTCACGCCTGCATCAATCACGGACATGCCCGAGCCCTCGCCTTCACGCGTGCGGGTAAGTTCTGCACCAATGGTGCGGATGACGGCGGGTGCGTTGGCGTAGATGGCGTGTCCTGTCAGGCCAGCGGAAAACTGCGAGAGGTCATAGATGGTCACGCCAAGTTTCTGCAATTCAGCGCGATCACCGGATTTGGATGCGTCGATAGCGCCGACGCGCGGACGCTGTCCGGCGAGGCGGCTCGACAGATTGAGCGCGCGATCGCCTGCAGATGCGAAGACTGAAACGCGCGCGCCCTGCAGCCGCGCCATCTGCTGGCGGAAAACACCAAGGTCAATATCTGGCGCAGCCAGCATCACTTCACCCAGACGGCCATTGAGATTGCCGTTGCCGCCGATGGCGCTTTCGCGCAACGTCTCCATGGCGAGCCAGCCCCCCATGGAATGGGCGAGCACATGCACGCGGCCGATGCCGGACGTCTGGCCGAGATCCCGGAGCAGATTGCCGAGAGCATCGCGCGCCACCGTGGCGGCCTGTTTGTCGGATTCATAGGCGAGGAAATGACTGGACGACGCCCATGTGAACAGCACAGGCACGCCACCGAACCGCCCATCGGCGACAATCTGGGCGAGGCGCAGCCGGGCTTCATCAAGGCTGGTGTTGAAGCCGTGCACGAACACCAGGATGTCGCGATCAGCGCCGACGCGGCCGGAGAGATTGCTGGCGATCTGCGAGGAAAATTCCTCCGCGCCCATGCCACGCTCGTAGCTCACGACAAAATGGTTTTTGGGACTGGCTTTTCCAAAAGTTGGCAGTTCGATCTGGCCAGCCTGATGGCCGGGCGGCACACTGATCATGTTGAGTGAGAAATGCGCGGTGCCGTCGCCCAGCGCGTTGCTGCGCGGACCCGGGCGGGTCGAAGCCACAAATATGTTGATTGACAGAGGTTCGGCGGCCGGGCGCGCGCCAAACAGAGCGCCAGTGGCGGTCGTATCTGCCAGTGACGCGGGGATGCAGCCGGCCAGCGCCATGCAAAGGCCACTGGCAGCCAGCGTCGTCAGCACCTTGCGCTTCAGGTCTGTATTCATTGAAAGATTTCGACCCAACAGCATCATTTCGTCCGGAAACCCACATATACCAAGTTCTAGGTGACAGGCAGCATGGTTGCTAACGCCCCGCTCAAGTCAGATTCGGTGTGTTTATTGCACTGCAAAATTGACGGCAATGAGACCACCTGTCACGCCTGCGCGCTAAACAGCACCCTGCCCGCAATTCGTTAACGCATGTTATAGATTGCCGCGACGGATTCGCCGCACGAGCGCCTTCACACCGGGAGCCTGCCATGGCCAGCAAAGCAGACGACATCTCGAGCCTGCCTTTCGAGGACGCGCAAAAGCGGCTCGAAGAGATCGTCGCCAAGCTCGAGGGCGGCCAGGTCGGGCTGGATGAATCCATCAAGCTCTATGAGACCGGCGAAAAGCTCAAAAGCCGCTGCGAGGCCCTGCTGAAAGACGCCGAAGCGCGGATTGAGAAAATCAGGCTCAGCGCGGACGGGAAACCTGTGGGCGTGGAGAAGCTGGATGAGTGAGGGGCGCGGGTGCGTCCATTTCCCCTTCTCATGAATCTGCACTAGAAAGCCCGCAATTCTCACGGGGCCTCCATGTCGCACAATACTTTTGGGCATCTCTTCCGGGTCACAACCTTTGGCGAGAGCCATGGGCCGCTGATCGGCTGTGTCGTGGACGGCTGTCCGCCGCTGATTGAACTCACGGAAGCCGATCTGCAGGGTGCACTCGACAAGCGGCGGCCGGGCCAATCGCGGTTCACCACCCAGCGGCAGGAGCCCGACCAGGTGCGTATCACCTCGGGCGTCATGGTCGACGGGGCGACCGGCAAGCAGGTGACGACTGGGACTCCGATTGGCCTCATCATCGACAATGTGGACCAACGCTCGAAGGATTATGGCGAGATACGCCAGCAATACCGGCCCGGTCATGCCGATTTCACCTATGATGCCAAATATGGGATCCGTGATTATCGCGGCGGCGGGCGCTCTTCGGCGCGCGAAACGGCGATGCGGGTCGCGGCTGGCGGCGTCGCGCGCAAGGTTTTGCCGGGAGTCACCCTTCGCGGGGCACTCGTGCAAATGGGGCCGCACAAGATTGACCGCACGCGCTGGGACTGGGCGGAGGTGGACAACAATCCCTTTTTCTGTCCGGACGCCAAAGCGGCGGCGCAATGGGAGGCTTATCTCGACGGGCTACGCAAGGCGGGCTCCTCCTGCGGCGCAGTCATCGAGATTGTCGCGGAAGGCGTTCCGCCGGGCTGGGGTGCGCCCGTCTATGCCAAGCTCGATTCGGAAATCGCATCCGCCTTCATGTCGATCAACGCCGTCAAGGGCGTCGAGATTGGCGATGGCATGGCAGCGGCAGCGCTGACAGGCGAGGAAAATGCCGACGAGATGCGCGCGGCCAATGGCCCGGTTCCGCATTTTCTGGCCAATCACGCTGGCGGCATACTCGGCGGTATTTCCACCGGGCAGCCCATCGTGGCGCGCTTTGCAGTTAAGCCGACCTCCTCCATCCTGACGCCGCGCCAGTCGGTTGACCGGTTCGGGAAAGAAATCGAAATCCGCACCAAGGGCCGCCACGACCCCTGTGTCGGCATTCGCGCTGTGCCGGTGGGCGAAGCGATGATGGCGATCGTGCTGGCCGACGCCTTTCTGCGCCATCGCGGGCAGGTGGGCGCCGGGGTGGCGGGGTGGCCGTTTGGGGTGGGGTAGGCTGTGAAGTCGACGCGCTATTTTGAAGAACAAGTTTTGCGCAAACGTCCATACATCCTGAAAGTGTGGTGCGAAGCTGCCATCGCTGCACCCTTGCATCGCGAAGTCCAAGCAGACGGACGAATCCGGCACTGGGCAGAGGTTCTCGATACACGGGACGGAAAATATCGTATATTGCGAGTTGTCACACTCGACGATGGCGAAACGCTCCACAACGCTTTCTTCGACAGAAATTTTGTCAGGGAACAGCCATGAAGTTGCACTATTATCCCGAAACCGACAGTCTCTATATTGAGATGCGATCGGTCCCCGGCACGCAAACACGGGAGGTGGCTGACGGTTTGAATGTCGATCTGGACGCAGATGGACATGTGGTCGGATTCGATATCGAGCACGCCTCGGCGCGGCTGGATCTTTCGACGCTGGAGACGATAGCGCTGCCGCAGCCTTCGCCCAAAGTAGCCTGACAGGAAATGAACTCACCCGTGTCATCCCGCAAAATGCGAAGCATTTATGCGGGACCTTTGTGGGGGGGGCCTTACCACACGGTCCCGGATCGGCTACGCCGTCCAGGATGACACGCGGATAAACGCCCGGCAGGCGGAGACAAGATGTTCGACAAATATCTCTATGCCCTCGGGCGCGGCGTGCGCGGCGCGAGGAAGGCTTTTGACGCAGCGCGCCAGGATCAGCCGTCCGATCCCCTGCGCGACGCAAAAGACGTAACCCCTTCGGGCGAGCCAGACATTCAGGCCCCGCCTGCCCGCGCCAAACGCGACTTGCCAGGCGAAACTGACGCCGTGATTGCGCGCGCGCCACTCGTGCTGGGCGTGCGGCCTCTGGTCATGGGCGTTGTCAATGTGACGCCGGATTCATTTTCGGATGGCGGCAAGTATTTTGATGCAGACAAGGCCATTGCCCATGGCATGAGCCTTGTGCGGGACGGTGCTGACATTTTGGATATCGGCGGCGAATCCACGCGGCCCAATGCAACAGCTGTTGAGGCGGATGAAGAGATCGTCCGCGTTGTGCCTGTTATCGCGGGGCTTG
>CAMDKB010000111.1 GCA_945901195.1 Rhizobium sp. Q54 | reverse complement strand
CCTTCCCGTCCACCCGCAAGCCCCCTCCAACCAGAAAACTGGCCTCATCGCCGGTGACGCAAAACTGTGGTTCCGAACACGCCGGAATGCAAATGGTTCAAGTGAAATGAGCATATTGAATGCAGAAAAGCTCATTGCGATGCATAATGCGGGATAGGCGTCACTGCTTCCTCCATCTTGTCGCCCACTTCAGCGCGCGCTATGGCCAGGTCGTAACTTGCCTGCATTCCAAGCCAGAATTCCGGCGTCGTTCCGAAATACCGCGACAATCGCAATGCAGTATCTGCGCTGACGGCGCGCTTACCACGGCAAATTTCGCTGATGCGTAACTGGGCTACGCCCAAAGCTTTGGCGAGGGCATATTGGGTCAATTCAAGTGGCTTCAGGAAATCTTCCAGAAGCACATCGCCTGGGTGTGCGGGAGAAAAATCCGGCGAAGTTTTTGCCGGTTTAATGATAGTCGACGATTTCGACATTATGTGCGTCTCCCTCATGCCAGCTAAAGCAAATACGCCATTGGTCGTTGATGCTGATAGAATGTTGGCCTTTGCGATCTCCGGTCAAAGGCTCAAGCCTGTTCCCGGGCGGTGCACGAAGGTCGTTCAAAAGGTGCGCGTTTTGCATTGCAAAAGCTTCTTGTTGGCAATCTTCAGCACCTCTACAGGGTACCCCTTGAGAAAACGGCGCTCCCAGGCGGCGAGGGCCGCATCGTTTCCGAATGAAATTATCATTGAACATGAAGATATCGCGTAACGATAGTATCGTTAAACATTAGCAATGATTTGCCTATCAATTTCCTCCCTATTCGCGGTGCGCTTCTTTCCCGCGATCCGCGATAAAATCGTCGACGCTTGGCTTCAAGTCTGGCCTTTCTGCAAACAGATCCCGAACTGTTGCCTGCCATTGGGCGCCGACCTTCCGAGGCTGCCCCCCATTCGCCGGCCGCCCCACCGGCCTTTGCACCTCCGGCCCATCGTTGGCGACCCTGTTCACGGCATCGCAGATCTCGAACACTTCCAGCACATCGTCCGCAGCCGGCCGCATCAACGCTGCGGCGTCGGCAAGTTCGGTGTCCATATTATCAAGCCACAGATCGAAGTTCTCCCGCTCAAGGATCACCGGCATGCGGTCGTGGATGCCGGACATGGCGCCATTGGCGTCTGTTGTGACGATGCAGGCGGTGTCCTGCTCTTCGCCATTGGGTCCGCTCCAGGTTTCCCAAAGACCAGCGAACGCCATGGGATCGCCGTCGCCGCGGCGGATGAGGAAGGGGATCGAGAGGCGCTTGTTCTTCCCCTTGCCTGTTGTATCGCGCTGCCATTCGTAAAAGGCGTCGGCGATAAAGATACAGCGGCGGCGCTTGATGGCATTCCGGAAGCTTGGCTTTTCGAGGATTGTTTCGCTGCGTGCGTTGATGATGAGGGGAAAATCCTTGGGATCCTTAACAAAGGATGGAAGAAAGCCCCAGCGGACCAGCACGAAATGGCGGTGTTTCTCGCCTGCCTCATTGCGCTCCATTCTGATCACCGGCACCGGCTGAGTGGGCGCAATGTTATAGCGGGGCGGGAAGTTTGGCTGTTCCACGTAAGCAAAAAAACTTCGCACTGCCTCTGGGGGAAGCGTGATCGCAAATCTTCCACACATGCCAACTTACTCCAACGGATTTTAAGACAAATTCGCAGAAAACGCGTTTTGGCAACCCTTTGTTATCCTCCATTAGCTAGGATATTCGAGAATATTCTCACTCATGAAGCCGAAACCATGCAGTTCAATCGTCATACCCAAGCGCTGCGTATCGAGGCGCTCAAGAATGAAACGCATACTGCCGCTGCCGAAGTGGAGCAGCGTGCACGCAATCTCGTCAACCCGGCGTCAGGTCTTACGAACGATTATTTGAACCTTTTCAACGAAGTGGTTATGTTGGTGGAACAATTCCCATCCATGCCCGAGTTGATCGACGATCTGCTCGCCTGGCGCCCAACCAGTTACCGCGAGTATTTTTCGAAATCGCCCCTGCCCGGTCGTTCATCGGCGCTTGAAGTCTATGATCAGCTGGATGTCGCGTTCCGGGCTGCCTTCGATAGTGTGGTGGCCGAACTTGACGGGCAGGCCACTGGCGTCGTTGTGCAGATCCGCCGTCATCTGCGTAGCAAAACCGACACGGACCCCGCCGGCCTTGCCGCCATCTGTGAAAAAGGCGGCGCTTCGTTGCGCGAAACCTTGGAAAAGGCGGTTGATATCGTCAACAACGGCGTCTCCGGCATGCAGAAGAACGCGCAAGCCCGCGCGGACAGGTTGCTCGCCGTACGCATCAGGGCCATCAAGGATCTTGAGGATTTTTACAACAAGCCGCTCTTCCCCGGCCCGTCGGACGATGACGACTGAACTCTATGCGATGATATCAGACCGGCACGCGCTTTAGATTGACGGGCGATACTGACTCGGACGGAACGAAAAAGTCCTGCATCAGATCGACCGTTGGATCGGCGCGATAGTGATCGAACTCACGCACGCCATTTTCCCACATGAATGTATCGTCGATCAGGAACTGGCCAGTTAGGCTTTTGGCTTGCTTGCAGAATATCATATGCGCCGCATCAGCAATAATTTGCGGCGTGCGCGAGGCCTGCATGATCATGTCGCCGCCCAGCAGGTTTTTTACGGCTGAAGTGGCAATTGTCGTGCGCGGCCACAGGGCGTTGACGGCTATGCCCTTGCTGCGCAATTCGCCAGCGAGCCCGAGCACGACAAGGGACATGCCGAACTTCGCCATGGAATAAGGGGTGTGGCCGGAGAACCATTTTTCCTTCATGTCCAGAGGCGGCGACAGCATGAGGATATGCGGATTTTCCGCGTTCGCCAGGAACGGCACGGCGAATTTCGACACCATGAACGTGCCGCGCGAATTGATCTGATGCATAAGATCAAAGCGCTTCATGTCGGTCGCCTGCGAGTTGGTGAGCGAGATGGCGCTGGCGTTATTGACGACGATATCGAGCGAGCCGAAATGCTGGGCGGTCTGTTCCAGGGCTGTGCGTACATTGTCTTCATCGCGCACGTCAACGACAAGCGGCAACGCCTTGCCACCGGCCTTTTCGATCTCCTCTGCTGCTGAATAGATAGTGCCCGGCAATTTGGGATGCGGCTCAGTGGTCTTGGCCGCTATCGCGATATTCGCTCCGTCGCGCGCGGCGCGCAGGGCAATGGCGAGACCAATGCCGCGCGAGGCGCCTGTTATGAAGAGGGTTTTGCCTGCGAGTGTGGACATTGGGTGCTCCCGTTTTTTTGTGTCATCCCGCAAAATGCGAAGCATTTATGCGAGACCATATCATTGTTTTATCTGCACAGGGCCCGGATCGCGTTCAGCGTCCGGGGTGACAAACATCAACGTGAAGCTACTTCTTGCCTTTGGCGAGAAACGCCATGAACACTTCATGCGCTTCGGCTGAATGCAGCGCCTTGTTGAATTCCTGAGCTTCCAGATCGATGCGTTCCAGCAATTCATCGGGATTGCCGCGAATGAGCCGGCGCGTAGTCGCCACGGCGTTGCGAGGCTTTGAAGCCAATGTTTGCGCGCGTTCCATGGCGTGGGCAAGAAGCCTGTCTGGTGCCACCACCGCATTGACGAGGCCGACACGGTGAGCCTCCACGCCGTCCATGGCCTCGCCGAGCATCAGCAATTCTGCTGCCTTCTGAGGGCCGACACGGCGCGGCACGAGCAGGGATGAGGCAGCTTCGGGCACCAGAGCGAGATTGACGAACGGCATCTGCAGACGCGCATCAGCGGTCGCGTAAACGAGGTCACAATGGAACAGCATGGTTGTGCCAACACCAATGGCATTGCCCGCAACCGCGGCGATCAAAGGCGTTTCAAGAATGGTGAGGCGGCGAATAAATCGCAGCGCGGGAAGATCATTATCGAATTTCGCGCCGCCGAGAAAATCACCGATATCATTGCCGGCGGTGAAATTTCCGCCCTCGCCTGAAATCAGGATTGCGCGAATGGCGCTGTCGCCATCAGCGTCCTCGAAGGCCTCGATCAGCGATAGATACATCGCGCCCGTCAAGGCGTTCTTCTTGTCGGCGCGCGCCAGCATGATGTTGAGGACAGCGCCCTCGCGGGAGGTTTTTATATGTTCGCTCATCAGACATCCGCCAATGCTGTTTGCGCCATGTGAACAGAGGCTGCGCCTTCTGTCACCGTGACTTCCAATCCCTTTGCACCCGTACACAAACTATCAGCAAAAAAGCGTGCAATTGCGATCTGGTGCGCCTGAGCGGCGTCGCCACGCGCAGCGAGAGCCAGATTGGCAAGCGCCGTGCCGCCGCGAGCCAGTGCGAAAAGGCGCAGATAGGGCGTTGCCCCTGCAAGCGCATCATTGGACGCGCTTGCTATGATGTTTTGCAGATAGTGCGTTGCCGTTTCAAAACTGTCGACAGCTTCAGCAAGCCGCGCGCCCATCTGGCCAAACTCCGGCGCATTGGTCGCGCGCACCTTGTCGATGGTCGCGCGCATATCGGCGATCTCACGCTTGACGACTTCGCCGCCCGCCGATCCGATCTTGCGTGTCACGAGATCGATGGCATGAATGCCGTTTGTGCCCTCATATATGGCCGCGATGCGAATATCACGAAACAGCTGCGCTGCGCCGGTTTCCTCCATGTACCCCATGCCGCCGTGCACCTGCACGCCAAGCGAAGCGACTTCGTTGCCGATGTCAGTCGCGAAGGCTTTTGAGAGCGGAGTCAGCAACGCGGTGCGCTCTGCAGCCTCATTGCGCGCAGCTTCAGAGGCTTCCCGGCGGGATAGATCAATCGAACCTGCCGTCATGTAGCAGATCGCGCGCGCTGCAGCGGTCATCGCCTTCATCGTCATGAGCATGCGCCTGACATCGGCATGTTCGGCGATCGGCGCTGGCCCCTCCCCTGTCCAGCCGGGCGGCTTGCCCTGTTTGCGTTCGCGCGCCCATTGCAAGGCCTGCTGGGTCGCCCGTTCGGCAACTGACACGCCCTGCATCGCGGTTGCGAGCCGGGCCGAATTCATCATCGTGAACATGCACGCAAGACCGCGGTTTTCCTCGCCGATCAGCCAGCCCGTGGCGCCGCCCTTGTCACCATAAATCATCGTGCAGGTCGGTGAACCATGGATGCCCATCTTGTGTTCGAGGCCGCTTGCCACAACATCGTTTCGCGTACCAAGGGTCCCGTCTGCGTTGACCAGAAATTTCGGCACGAGAAAAAGCGAAATGCCGCGCGTGCCCGCTGGCGCATCGGGAAGGCGCGCCAGCACGAGGTGCACGATGTTATCGGTCATGTCGTGTTCGCCATAGGAGATGAAAATCTTCTGGCCGGAAATCTTGTATGTGCCGTCGCCGTTGCGCTCGGCTTTCGTGCGCATGCCGGCCAGATCCGAACCTGCCTGCGGCTCGGTGAGATTCATCGTGGCGCTCCATTCGCCTGAGGCGATGAGCGGCAGATATTTTTCGCGCAACTCAGGCGTGGCGTGTTTTTCCAACGCGTCAATGGCGCCACATGACAGGATGGGGCACAGCATGAACGCCATGTTGGCCGCGTTCCACATGTCGAAACAGCCGGTGTTCAACAGCATAGGCAGGCCCATGCCACCTTCCTCCGATGGCGCGGTGAGGCCCGCCCAGCCCCCTTCGATCCAGCGCGCGTAAGCCTCTTTCCATCCCGGCGATGTCGTAACCACACCATCGCTGAGGAGGGGCGGATGCAGGTCGCCGTTGCGCAAATTGGGGGCGAGGATGTCCTCTGCGAATCTGGCGGCCTGATCGAGCACGGCGGCGGCGCCTCCATCGGCCAGATCGGCATAGATGCCACGCGCAATGCCTTGCTGCATGCCCGCAGCATGGTTCATCGTGAAAAGGATGTCGTTGACCGGCGCCTTGAAGCTCATCACTGTCTCCTCAAACTTTCCGCATGCCTCCAGTCGGCTTGAGGCACTGGCTTGGGGCACTGGCTTGACGCATCGCCCCACACAGCCGACAAACCGGCTTCCGAAAGATATATAGTTTATATATAAACTATATTCTTCCCCTTGAGTAAAGCGCAAACTGCCCTGGGCACAATGAGCCATTGGAACGATAGTGAATTATTGCAACGATAATGCAAAATCCCGCTCCACCCTGCGGCTGAACTCCGGGCCGGAGGCCATTGCACGCGCTGTGGACGTGCTGGCTGGGGGTGGCCTCGTGTCGTTTCCCACCGAAACAGTTTACGGCCTTGGCGCTGACGCGACTTCCGGACCCGCCGTTGCCCGCATCTATGAAGCGAAGGCGCGGCCTGCATTCAATCCACTGATTTCCCATGTGGCGGACTCGAGTGCCGCGCAGGCTCAGGGGAATTTCAATGCTGATGCCCTGGCGCTGGCCCATGCCTTCTGGCCCGGACCGCTGACGCTGGTTGTGCCAGTGTCCAGCGGGTGTCAGGTCTGCGAACTGGCCCGCGCCGGGCTCGATAGCGTCGCCCTGCGCGTGCCGGCCCATCCGCTTGCTCTGGCGGTTCTATCCGCGTTCGGCAGACCGGTGGCCGCACCGTCAGCGAACCGGTCCGGTCGCATCAGCCCGACGAGCGCAGATCACGTCATGGCGGAGCTGGACGGACGCTGCGAACTTGTCATCGACGGCGGGTCCACCGCTGTCGGGCTGGAATCGACCATTGTGTCATGCCTTGGGGAGCAGCCAGTTCTTTTGCGACCTGGCGGCCTGGCGCGCGAGGATATCGAGCGGGTGCTCAAGCGCCCGGTTGCAACGCCGAAGACCGAAGCTGCCATCCATGCGCCGGGCATGCTCGCCAGCCACTACGCACCGGAGGCGTTACTACGGCTTGAAGCGCGCGATATCGAGCGTGGAGAAGCCTTTCTCGATTTTGCCGGACAGACGGGCGCAATGGCGCCCCTCGCCATGGCCTATGCGGATCTATCCCCGCGTGGTGATCTGCGTGAAGCTGCGGCCAATCTCTTCGCCTATTTGCGCAAGCTCGACGCCAGCGGCGCCAGACGGATCGCCATCGCGCCCGTGCCGAACTTCGGCCTTGGCGAAGCTATCAATGACCGGCTGCGGCGCGCTGCCGCGCCGCGCGCTTGAGATTTGATTGCCGGTCTGCTTATACCAAGGGCATCCGGCGCGCATTCGCGCTCGCCAAAGCGATGGGGCAAGTTCATCGCTTTGGTATCAGTGCTGATGATGATCTTGACAGAAGGCGAACCCATGCGAGCTTTGCGCACGATTACTCAAGTAATACAGGCGGCTCTTGCGATCAGTATCGCGCCACATGCGGCACAAGCGCAGAAGGTTGAGGATTTTTATCGCAACACGCCGATCCGCCTCATTGTTGGTTATGATAATGGCGGAGGGTACGATGTCTATGCGCGTGTGTTGTCGCGCCATATCGGCCGGCATATTTCCGGCAATCCAGTTGTGGCCGTGCAGAACATGCCGGGCGCAGGATCGCTGGTGTCGGTGAATTATCTCTACAATGTCGCACCTAAAGACGGCTCCGTGATCGGCACGTTCGCACGCAATATTCCACTTCTTGCTGTGCTGGGCGACAGCGACAAGGTGAAATTCGACATTCGCAAATTCACATGGCTGGGCTCATCTTCCAGTTATGAAGAAGATGCTTTCGTGCTGTGGGTGCGCAGGGACGCAAAGATCAAGACGCTGGACGATGCGCGCAAGCCAGGCGGCCCCAGTCTGCAACTGGGCGGCACCGGCGAAGGCTCGACGGGAACTGACGTTCCCAAGATTCTGGCTGACACCATTGGCCTGAATGTCCGGCAGATCACGGGATACAAGGGCAGCGGCGATCTGTTTCTGGCCATAGACCGCGGCGAAATCGAAGGGCGTATCACTGACTTTTCATCCGTGCGCGGTGCGCGTCCGCATTATCTGCAGGCGGATGGACCTGTTGCGCCGTGGCTGCAATTTGCGCGCCGTACACGCCATCCCGATCTACCCAATGTACCGACCGCGCGCGAACTTGCCAAAGATGCTGCAGCGCTGGCCTTTATCGAAACCACCGAATTGCCGTTCATCACATCGCGTCCCTTCGTTGCGCCGCCGGGTCTTTCGCCCGAACGTGCCGAAGTGTTGAAAAAGGCCTTCATGGCAGCCCACAAAGACCCGCAATATCTGGCGGAGGCCGAGAAGCTGAAGATCGGCATCAGCCCTATCGATGGCGTGGAGGTTCTAGCGCTGATCGACAAACTTGCTGCCGCGCCGACAGACGTTCTCGACAAGGTACGCGCGCTTTATAAGCCGCAATAATAATATCAAGGGAAAAATAGAATGCCGCATGATTCAGAAGGCGTCGTTCACTGGCATGAACCCAAGGCGGGGGAGAATGCCGGCTTTGGCAAATTTGAGCGCGCCAAATCCAATTACGACCGCTTCATGGAATCAGAGGGCATCCCGATCTATCGCGCCATTGGCGTGCGACGTGTGCAGGACCTTCCGATAGCGCCGTGGAAACGGCTGGGCGGGCGCGGCTCCTATATCCAGCTCTATGGCACCGAGGGGCTATGGGGCATGTATATCGTGGAAGTGCCTGGTGGCGGCGCGTTGGAAATCGAGAAGCATCTTTATGAAAAGACTGTCCTGGTGGTGGAAGGACGCGGCACGACAGAAGTGTGGCAGGACGGATCACCCGCCAAGAATGTCTTTGAATGGCAGCAATATTCGATGTTCTCGATCCCGCTTAATGCGAAACATCGTTTTGTAAATGCATCGTCGTCACCTGCCTTGTTGTTGTGCGGAACATCAGCGCCGAATATTTTCAATCTTGTGAACAATGCAAAATTCGTTTTCGATTGTCCCTTCGTCTTCAACGAGCGCTTTGCGGGAACAGAAGAATTCTTTAAACAGCGCGACGATGTTGCACCTGACAAATTGCGCGGGCTTGCAATGATGAAAACCAATTTCATGACTGACATTGCCAATTGCGACATGCCGCTGGATAATCGGCGCTCTCCTGGCTACCGGCGTCTGGAGCCGGAATTTTCGGGTAGCGATTTTTATCTCTGGATCGGCCAGCATGAGACAGGCCGCTATTCCAAAGCGCACAAACACGATTCCTGTGCTGTGCTGATCTGCCTGAAAGGCAAGGGCTATTCCTACACATGGCCTGACAGGCTCGGCACAATGCCGTGGAACAACGGCCTTGAGAGCGAAGTCATGCGGCAGGACTACGAACCTGTTGGCATGGTATCAGCAGCGCCCATGTCGGGTGATTGGTTTCACCAGCACTTTGGCGTCAGCAAGGAAGCGTTGCGACTCACCGCATGGTTTGGTGTGAACAATCACCCCGCGCGCAGGCCCGGACGTCCCGGCGAAAAGCTGATTGACTTTGGAGCCATAGATCTCAAGCGGGGTGGCACAGCCATCCCCTATCACGAAGAAGATCCCTATATCCGCAGAGAATTCGAGACGGTGCTGAAAAGCGAAGGCGTGCCGTCGCGTACGGACAATAAACTTTATGAGACGCCGGAAGGCTATCCCGAATGAGCGCTCGCGCCGTTAACGCGCTGTTAGCCAGATGCAGGGATTGCCGCCGTTGCGTTAGCGAGATTGAAATCGCTGTCGACAATGATTGCCCTGCCATCTTGCATGGGGCCTATTTATGTTTCGCTGGTTGTTTCTGCCGTTGATTCTTGTCATAGGTTTGCCGGCTCGCCCTATCTTTCTGTCGCATTTTATCACCTGTTGGGCACGTCCACGGGGGTGGCGGTCGAAGCCGATGGCACGAGCCGGACAAGCACGTCTGGTCCCGGCGCGTTGCTGCCGGACTGGCTCACCAAACCGTCCGGCGCGCTGACCGTCAATTCGACGCGGTGGTTGCCACATAAAGATGCGCTGGATTCGGGCGTTTTCAGCATGCTGTCGCATGCGGACGCGCGCGACGTACGCGAATATTTCACGCAATCGTTGCGTGAACAGGGTTTCGAAGTCGAGGACGTCGGTCTTGGGACTCTGGATCAACGCACCGCCGCATTCGTAGGCATCGCAGGAACGTTGCTCGCTGAACGCGCGAGCACGGGCCACGAACTTTCCATACAGATCCAAACGCCCCAAAGCCTGATCCTCAAGCCACGGCTTGTGACGATTGTCTGGCGTAAACTGGGGCCCGGGCAGACAAGTGGAAATGCTAAATACCGGAGCCATCTGCGCGCTCAAAACAATACCAGTGGCAGCTCTGATTGATATGAATCAGCCCGGCACACGGCGCATCAGCACCAGTACGCCTTCGTGCTTTCCAAAGTGATGAGTCGACAGGCGACACCTGCTCCCGGTAAACAAGCTCCCACAAACCGGACGGTACACTCATGACAAGCCGAGCCTTAATCGTCACCGGCGGCCTGCGCGGTCTTGGCCGCGCCATGGCGCTGGGACTGGCCGCTGCTGGCCACAAGGCGTTTGCCGTGGGCCATCTCAGCGGCGACGTCGACCTGTTGCGCAAAGATATTGCGAACGAGCCGTGGCGCGACAATGTTGAAACGCATGTCGCCGATCTGCGCGATCCAGCCGCTTGCGATGGGGTGCCTCGGGCTGCGGTCAAACGCTTTGGCCGCATTGATGGTCTCATCAACAATGCCGGTTTGACATTCACCTATATTTCGCCGGGCCGCGAGTTTGGCAAACCCGCACCGCGTTTCTGGGAAATCGGCGATGAAGTCGTGCAGAACGTCATGGATACGAATTTCGGCATTGCCAACAAGATGAGTCGCCGCATTGCGCCCTTCTTGATGCAACAAGGCTGGGGCCGTATCATCAACGTGACGACAAAGCTCGAAACCATGAATCGCCCGGGCACGACGCCCTATAACGCGTCAAAGGCGGCGCTTGAAATGGCAAGCGAAGTTTGGGCGAAAGAGCTGGCGGGCACCGGCGTGACCGTAAACATACTCAATCCCGGCGCAGGCGCGCATACGCAGGGCATGTCGGATGGATTGCGGCAGGCAAGCCGCGACGGCAAGATTGAACGGTTCGTCGAGCCAGACGAAATGGTGCCGCCGCTGTTATGGCTGGTGTCTTCTCATGCGGACGCCGTCAACGGCAGACGTTACGACGCCAACTCCTGGGATGTGAGTATCGAGCCAAATGCAGCGGCGCAGAAATGCGGCATCGAAGCCGGCTTCGTGCTGAAAGGATGATGGCAGTTTATACTAACGGCATGACGTCCTGACTCATGGGGATTCCCCCGACACGAAAATTCTGATTCTTTCGGCGCGAGGAGAGTCGCACCATGCCTTCAGCCTTGAAATTGCGCACCGATTATTCCGCTGCCGAGCTTCGTGGGCTGGCCAAGCGGACCAGGGACAACAACCAGAGCCGGCGATTGCTGTCGCTGGCGGCCGTGCTCGACGGCATGAACCGGACGGACGCCGCGCGC
>CAMDKB010000110.1 GCA_945901195.1 Rhizobium sp. Q54 | reverse complement strand
AACGCGTTCGACATTCTTGGCGTCCACATGGGGATGACCAACGACGACATTGTTTTCTTTCGCGATCTTGACGATCTCGGCCATGTGCTCGAGCACAACCGGATGCTCGTACTGACGGGGATAGCCCAGTTCCTGGGAAAGATCGCCCTCGCCGATGAGAATGGCGCCGATGCCTTTTACCTTGGTGAGGATTTCACGCAGGTTGTGGATGCCTTCGAGATCCTCGATCATGAGCATGCAAAAGATTTCGCCTTCCGGGTTCAGCGGCCAGACGTCAGCCTTCTTGTAATATTCCTGCTGGCTCATGCCCCAATAGCGCACGGCGCTGGTGGGTCCATCACCGCGCTGGCCGAAAGGCTCGTGCAGGGGATGGCTTTTCATGGTCGGATAGCGGCAGCAGGAGACAGCGTTGTAAGCCTGTTCAGCGGTGCTGACATGCGGCCAGACAATGCCATAAGCGCCCAGGTCCAGCGCCTGCTTGGAGAAATGCTGGTTCATTTCCGCGCCATTGGGCGGGATGCGAACAATCGGCGCAATCGTTGGCGCTATGGAGCCGGACTTGGCGATCTCGCCGCGGTTCATCAGATATTGCAGGGCGTTGCGGACATTGCTGCCATCCCAGACGTTGTGTTCGGTTTCAAACACAACGCCATCATATTTGGTGCCCTGCAGGCCAATCGCCGCATCGGGAGTGGCGGGAGCGAATGTGGCGAAGGCAGGCTTGCCTGCTTCAAGTGCGCGGATGACGGCGTTAAGTCTCTCAGCCATTGTGTCCTCATGAGTTGATGTTTGGAAAATGTCATCCCGGAAATCGCGTGGCGATTTTCCGGGATCGTTGTTTTGCAGTGTCCTCCCGAAAAACGCAGCGCGTTTATCCGGGTCCTCAGGCCGGGCGTTGCATACGGTCCCGGATCGGCTTGGCCGTCCGGGATGACGTCACTGGCTTAGATCAGGCCGCGCTTCTTCAGGACGGCGTCGAGCGGACCGTAGACCTTGCGGGCGTTCTTTTCGAAGATCTTGTCCTTGTCGGCGGCGGACAACGGCAGAGCGTCCACGTAACGCTTGGTGTCGTCATAGTTGAAGCCGGTTTCCGGATCGATTCCCTGCACTGCGCCGATCATTTCGGACGCAAACAGGATGTTGTCGACGGGGATGACCTTGGCGAGCAAATCGATGCCGGGCTGATGATAGACGCAGGTGTCGAAGTAGACGTTGTTCATCAGATGATCCTTGAGCAAGCGGTTCATCATCTGCGCCAGACCACGATAGCGGCCCCAATGGAACGGCACTGCGCCACCACCGTGAGGAATGATGAACTTGAGCGTCGGGAAATCCTTGAACAGATTGCCCTGGATGAACTGCATGAACGCGGTCGTGTCGCCATTGATGTAATGAGCGCCCGTCGCGTGGAAGCAGGGATTGCAGGACGATGATACGTGGATCATGCCGGGCACATTAAGCTCGACCATCTTTTCCCACAGCGGATACCAGTAACGATCATAAAGCGGCGGGTCCTGCCAGTAGCCGCCCGAAGGATCGGGGTTCACATTGCAGCCGACGAAGTCGAGTTCTTTCACGCAGCGCTCAAGTTCCTTGGCGCAATTGGCGGGGCTGACGCCGGGTGATTGCGGCAACTGGGCGACACCGATGAAATTCTTGGGGAAGAGTTCGCCGACGCGATAAATGAGGTCGTTGCAAACGCTCGCCCAATCTTCCGATGTCTTTTGTGTGCCGACATGGTGCGCCATGCCCGCAGCCTGTGGTGAGAAGATCGTCAGGTCGCTACCGCGATCCTGTTGCATCTTGAGCTGCTTGCCCAGAATGGTTTCGCGCAACTCGTCATCGGAAATAACGGGCGCTGGACCAGGCAGCGTCCGGTTGCCGTCGGCAAGGCCTGCAAGCTGGCGGTCGCGCCAGGTCTGTAGCTTTTGCGGCGCAGTGGTGTAATGGCCGTGACAGTCGATGATCATCTTGGGCAAACCTCTCTAGGAACGCGTTGTTGGTTCGTCATATCCGCTGGGTCGAGGACGGCCTCCCGGAGGGGTCCCCGGCGGATAAGCGCCGCCTGTACAATGGCCGGGCAGCGCAAAAAATGCAACGGTTTGGGAACGCTCAGTCCGGGAAATGGCTAATGCCGGGGATCGCTATTCGGCGGCCTTCGCCATGGTGCTGCCTTTGGGATAAAAGGTCGCAAATCCAAGGCCTGTGCCGGTGAGCGCCTCTGTCCGATAGCCGGGCTCATAGGCAACCCAGTCCATTTCGAAATCCGGGCAGGCGCCAGCCAACACCAGCCAATTGCGAATTTCCGATGAACCCGCCTGCAGCCGTTTCACATCCAGGTTGCCCAGGAAATCCAGGTCCATCCGGCGCATCGCGTCGACGACGGCGTCATCAAGATCTTCTTCCGCCTGGAAATGGCTCAGGCCGCCCGAAGCCATGAATCCAACCCGCAGATTTTCCGGCCAAGTTTTCACCAGTTCTGCGATGGCCTTGCCAAGCGCTATGCAACGCTGCGGGGTCGGCTGGTTCGGCGGGAAATAGGTGTTTAGGAAAATCGGCACGATGGGGAATTGGTTGTCCTGGATGTAGAATTTGTGAATGTAGGAATAGGCATGGCCTATATGTTGATCGTCTCTCATGCCGCCAAGCGAAGCGATGTCAAAGCCGGTGTTGCACAGACCGGTAATGAGATGTTCGGCCAGCTTTTGGTGCACGGGATAATCGACGGGGGCGCCATCCTCAAAACGCTTGTTTTGCGCGATCTTGTACCAGGCGTCCGGTGGCAGGTCCTTCTTGACGGGATTGCGAACGGTCTTGCCATGAAAGATGCCAATGGCCGGCTGCATGTTCTTGCTGAACAATTCGTTCTGGTCATCGCCGCAGATGATCATCACATCCAGTTTGGCGGCCTGCACAGCCACGCGCATTTTGGCCATGGCCGCCTGCACTGAATGAAATCGCCGGGCGATGGCATCGTCGGTTACAAGTTCTGGTGCATTGGCCGGGGCCAGCTTGAGCAATTGATCGTAGCTGACGACATTGCCCTTGCGGTCGAAGAACGTTCCCTTTGGATCGAAGGTCCGGAAGCCGCGCTGCCAATCCTCCAGTTCGCAAACCAGCATCACGCTGTGCGAAGATCCAAAACCTGCTACGAATTCTGCCATTTCAGCCTCCGGTCTAGTCGCTCAGCCCGGAAAAATGCACAGCACTTTATCCGGGACCTTCATGTTACCATTTGCCAGCTATACCGGCTCGCCTTTCGAGCAGCCAGTGTGAAAACTGCGGAACCCTAGGCTTCGCCCCAAACTTCTTGGGCGACTTCCGTCACGAGCCGCAGTTTGGCGTGCTCTTGCTCGATTGTCATCGCCATGCCCTCGATGCCGGATGCAAAACCGCATTGCGGCGAGAGGCAAAGTTGATCCAGCGGCACGATTTTGGCCGCTTCCTCGATACGGCGCTTGATCACGTCCTTGGTTTCCAGCTTGCCATTCTTTGTGGTGATGAGGCCCAGCACGACGTTCTTGCCCTTCGGCAAATGACGCAGCGGCTCGAAGCCACCGGCGCGATCACTGTCATATTCCAGAAAATAACCGTCGAAATTCATGTCCTGAAACAGGGATTTCGCAACCGGCTCATAGCCGCCTTCGGCCACCCAGGCGCCCGCATAATTGCCACGGCACAGATGGACGCAGACAGTCATGCCCAGTTTCGGCGCGTCCGCGATCGTGTCGTTCAGGAGCTTGGCATAAGTCGCCAGCAATTGATCGGGATCCTCGCCGATGTTCTTGGCGTGATCGCGAAGGGCTGGATCGCAGAGATAGGCGAGATTGGTTTCGTCAATCTGCAGATACCGGCAACCAGCCGCCGCCAGATCGGCAATTTCCTCGCGATAGACACGTGCAAGATCGGAATAGAAGGATTCGATTGTGGGATAAGCCACTTTGTCGATGGCTTCGCGTCCGCCACGGAAATGCATGATTGTAGGCGAGGGAATGGTGACTTTCGGCAGCGCCTTGGTCAGTGTTTTGAGATATTTGAAATCGTCGACAAAAATGCCTTTGGTGCGGGCGAGCTTGCCGGTGACCGCGATGGACGGCGGCTGCTGCAGAACCACCCCTTCGTTGTTGTGAAAGCGCACCGGCACTTTGGACGGCACCATCGCGACATTTTCGAACGCCACGAGAAAATCCCGCTGCCAGCCGCCGCGATTATATTCGCCATCGGTGACAGCCCGGAAGCCCATGTCCTCCTGCAATTTCACAATGGCGGGAATTTCCTGCTGCTGAATCTTGATCAGTTCCGCTTCAGGTAATTTTCCGGCCTCGAATTCCTTCCGCGCCTTGCGCACATTGTCGGGCCGGATCAGCGAACCGACCTGATCGGCGCGAAAGGGCGGTTTGGTTTTTGCGGGCATAGACGTTTCCCCATAATCTTTGTTGGGTTGAAGATAGGAAGCTGTTAGCGCGAAAACCCGACCGGGATCAAATCGACAATGCAATGCAAATGGAGTGGGGCGATGCCCACATCAACAGATACATCTATTTTGCAAACAGCCGAGTTTTAAACCGTCGCCGCATTCGCGTCATATTCGAACAGCCAGTCATAACGGGTGCGCACTTTATCTGGCGCCCATTCCTTTTGCATGAAATCGACAGCGGCCACGGGGTCAGCCAGCGTGCGGTTGTGAAAGCGCTTGCCGGTTTCATTGGAGCCGTTGACAATCTTGGTCGCACGCTCGACGCGCGCGTTTTGATAACGCACGAGCGCCTCTTCCACATCCGAGATCATATCGAGCGCGCGGGCCAGCACCACAGAATCCTCGATCGCCATGATAGCGCCCTGGGCGAGGAACGGCATTGTCGGATGGCAGGCGTCGCCGAGCAAAGTCGCGCGTCCCTTTGACCATGTCTGCAGCGGTGAACGGCTGATCAGCGCCCACTTATAGGGCTGATCGACTTTCGAAATGATTTCGTGGACGAGGGGATTCCAGTCCACGAAATCTTCCGCGCATTCGGCATGCGTGCCCTTTTCCTGCCAGGATTCAACGCGCCAGTCGTCGCGTTCACCAAAGCCCACGAAGTTCAGCAATTCCCCGCCGTGAATGGGATAAGTGATCACGTGGCCGCCCGGTCCCACCCAGTTTGTGCCGACCATGGCCTGCAATTCGGATGAAAGTTCGGCGCGTTTGGCAAGGCCCCGCCAGGCGATAATGCCCATAAACTCCAGTTGCGAGGGATCGAACATCTGCTGGCGAAGACGCGAATGAACACCATCTGCGCCAACAAGCACGTCGCCTTGGGGACGCCGCCCATCCTCGATTTCCAGGGTCACACGTCCACCCGATTCGCTGTATCCCATCGCGCGGGCGCTGGTGTGGATGGCGTCGGGCTTGATCGCGAGAACCGCATTCTTCAATACGGTGTGCAGATCTCCACGATGCACAAACCAGTAGGGCGCGCCGAAGCGCTTGTTTGAATCTTTGCCCAGGTCGAACAGCTTGAACATCTGGCCGCTGTTCCAGATACGCACTTCCTTGCCGGCGGCTTCGCAAACCACGCGGCGCATGGCGTCTTCCAGCCCCAGAGATATCAGCAGCCGCGTCCCGTTGGGGGCCAGCTGCACGCCCGCCCCAAACTCCATGAGCACAGGGGCCTGTTCGTATACGTCGACATCAAAACCACGGCGAAGCAGGGCAAGCGCCGCAGTCAATCCGCCTATGCCTGCACCAGCAATGAGAACGTGAGGTTTTGTTGCCATCTTTCCTACCCTTGCGTTTGCCGCTTTATGAGCCACGTGGCCAGCATTGACAAGAACGCCCGCGCGCCGGAAAAGTCGGCCAACAACAATCAGCCATCAGGAGGAACCATGCCCAAGTCCACACGCCGCATCATTGCCGACCATGACGAACACGGCAAGGCCATCATAACGGTGGACGGCCTCGCGCCAAATATGAAGACCCGCGAGACCACGGGCATCACTTCCACAATGCTCTGGGCGACAACAAGCTCTCCTGCCGACGCCAGCCGCGGCGGCGATCCTTCGCTCACCTTTGCCGGTGTGTCGCCGCCGAAAAACGGCAGCATCTGCCGCATCGTCGAATTTCCACCCGTCAAGGATGGTGGCAAGGGCGTCGACAACGCGGCCATGCTGAAAGAAATGGGCATTCATCATGACCCTAGCAAACCCGCACCGCGCAACCCCTTCATGCACCGCACAGCCAGTGTCGATTATGCAATCTGCCTCGAAGGCGAGATCGACATGCTGCTTGACGATACCGAAGTGACGATGAGGGCCGGTGACGTCCTCATCCAGAAGGCGACCAACCACGCTTGGGTGAATAATTCGGACAAACCGTGCCGTATCTGCTTCGTGCTGGTCGGCGCCAATGAGCCGGAAGAATGGAAGCTGAATCCCAGCTCGCATTGAAGCTGCGACCAGGGAGCTGCGAATAGCGAATAGCCGCTCAGCTTGCGAGCTTGTCTATTCGCTTTTCGCCATGCGTTGATGTACCCGCCCTTCGACAAGGAGCGACCATGGATTTCTCACTTTCCGAAGAACAACGCCTGTTGCAGGACAGCGTGCGTAAACTCATGCAGCGCCACGCGCCGCCCGAACTCCTGCGCCAGCATGATAAGGAAGGCACCTTCCCCTATGAGCTTTACGACGCATGGGTCGAAGCTGGGCTGCTGAGTCTGCCATTTCCGGAAGAATACGGTGGACTGGGCGGCAATGCTGTTGATCTTTCCATTGTCAGTTATGAGATTTCGCGCGTCAGCACCGATCTTGGAATGGCCTATGGCGGAAGCGTCTTTTGCGGATTGAACGTGCTTCGCAAGGGCACACCGGAACAGAAGAAATACTGGCTCCCCAGGCTTCTCTCGGGCGAATTGAGATTCAGTATCAGCATGTCGGAACCCGACGCTGGTTCGGATGTCGGCAACATCAAGACTTTTGCCAGGAAGGAAGGCGATAAATACATCGTCAATGGACAAAAGCTCTGGCAGACCGGCGCCGGTCTCAAGAACAATGTGCTCAATTGTTACGTCCGCACCAATCGCGATGGTCATTATCGCGAGGGCTTGTCGCTGCTGCTGATCGACACGAGCACCCCCGGCGTCGAGTGCCGCAAGCTCGATATGCTGGGACGCCGCAGCGTTGGCACCTATGAAGTGTTTCTCACCGATGTCGAAGTTCCCGCAGATCGTGTCATCGGCGGTGAGAACAAGGGCTGGGACTGCCTGATGGGCGGGCTGCAGATCGAGCGCGCTGTATCTTCCGCCGGCAATTGCGGCGGCGCGCAAGCTGTCGTGGAACTGGCGACAAAATATGCGCAGGAGCGTGTGCAATTTGGCCAGCCTATCGGCTCTTTTCAAGCCATCGGCCACATGGTGGCTGATATGGCGACCGAAGTGGACGCCGCGACATTGTTGATGTGGCGCGCAGCTTGGCTGGTATCGACGCGGCAGGATGCTTTGCGCGAAATAACCATGGCAAAATTGTTTTCGTCCGAAACCTATGTAAAGGTTGCAGATATGGGCGTTCAAATTATGGGCGGCTATGATCTTAACGCCGAATATGATATGCAGCGTTACTATCGCGATGCCCGCAGCTCAACGATTGCTGCCGGGACTTCACAAACGCAGCGCAATCTCATCGCAGGTCTGATGGGACTCAAGTCGTGGCGCTAAAAAATAGACCGGGGGAATACAAAATGAAGGCTGCCATCAACGTCAAGGGCGAGAATGGCAACTCGCTGGCCGTTCAAGATGTAGCCGATCCGATAGCCGGGCCAAATCAGATACTCATCAACGTAAAGGCGATCGGCCTCAATCGCGCAGATCTGGCAAGGCCCGTCTCCAGTCCGGATAAACCGGCGGCAAATATCGCGGGCATCGAAATGGCCGGAGAGGTCATCGCTGTGGGTCCGGGGGTGACGAATTTTGCAGTCGGCGACCGCGTCATGTCCATGGCAGGCAAATCCTATGCTGAAATGTGCGTTGCGGACGCCAGCGTCGCCATGAAGGTGCCGACCAATCTCGACTATATTTGCGCGGCAGCCATTCCGACGTTTTTTTCAACAGCGCATGATGCCATCGTGACTAACGGCGAATTCAGGAAAGGCGACGCTGTCCTTATCCAGGGCGTTACAGCCGGTGTTGGCATCGCCATGGTGCAATTGGCGAAAGCGATGGGCGCCAGCCTCATTGCAGGCACATCCCGTGACCCCGACAAACTCGCCCGCATCAGGCATTTCGGGCTCGATCTGGCACTTCATTCCGGCAAGGACAATACCGCCGAGGTCAGCATGCAGGCGACTGACAAACGCGGCATGAATGTCATTGTCGACAATGTCGGCAAGGGTGTTCTGATGGACAATATCGATGCGGCCGCGATCAAAGGGCGGATTATCAGTGTCGGCAGGCTGGCCGGCAAGATGGCGGAAATCGATCTCGACAAGGTCGCGCTCAAACGTCTCAAGCTGATCGGCGTCACCTTCCGTACCCGATCGCCGGAAGAGAAGGCGGAGATTACGCGCCATCTGGTGGCGGATCTGGGCTATTTCTTCGTCAGCGGCGCCATCCGCCCGCCCATTGACCGCACCTTTGCACTGGGTGAGGCATTGGCAGCGCAGGAATACATGCGCAGCAACAAGCACATCGGCAAGATCGTACTCACAGTCTAGAGCAATCGTTACGTCTGGAGCAATTGCTACGCCGCAAACTGCGCAGGCAACGGATGCTCGCGGCAGGTGGTGCGGCGCATGTCCCGCTTGTAGAGCGTATCCTCGAATTCCGTCGCGCGGTGCATGGTGGCCAGATTGTCCCACATCACGACATCGCCCAGCCGCCAGGTATGGCGAAAGATAAATTGCGGCTGTGTCGCGAAGGCGGCGAGTTCGCGGATCAGGCCCCGCCCGAGATCCAGCGGCCAGCCAATGATATGCGATGCGTGCGAGGCGAGATAAAGCGTCTTGCGGCCAGAGGGCGCATGCACATGCACCAACTTGTGCCGCGCGCCAGGGCTGGATTCAATCTCTTCGGGTGTCGGTTTGTCGTAGCCGCCAAGCTGCCGCGAATACCAGACGGAATGTTCCACAGTCAGCTGCTCCAGCATGGTCTGCATCTCCTTCGGCAATTGCTCGAAGGCGTGGCGCATGTCGACAAATTCGGTTTCCCCGCCTTGTGGCGGAATTTCATGGCCAGCAAGCAACGACCACGTTGCGCGGTTCTGGTTAAACGACATATCCGTATGCCAGAGCCTGTCACCCCGGCGAAACGCCATCTGGCGGCTGTCGGGTTTGAGAATGTTGTTGTCGGGGTCGAGATTGCCGACGTCGATCAAGCCGGGAACATTCAGTCTCACACGGTCGACACCGGCAACCTTGATCAGCTTGTTGGCCTCGATAGGACCCAGCGCCTTGCTGAAGGCAACGTGTTGTTGGTCGGTTGGCGGGCGATCATTGCGCAAGATCAGCACGCCATAACGGGCGCTGACAGCGCGAATCTCGTCCATCGGCAATTCGCCCACCGGCCTTGAAAAGTCCAATCCATGGATCTCGGCTGCAAAAATATCATGCAGTGGACGGATATCGAGTTTCATGTGCGTTCACTCCTGGAAATTCTCGCTAATTTTGATCTTGCCGGAGCCGTAACGCAAGTGCGCTTTTGCCGCTGGCCTTTCCGGCTTTTCACGCTAATCTTGGCAAAACAATCTGGGGGGAGAGACATGAAGACCCATGCTTTTATCGTGCGGCGCTTTGGCGATGAATCCGTACTCGAATGGGAAGATGTCGACTTGCCAGCACCGGCGGCGGGCCAGGTGCTGATCCGCCACACGGCAGTGGGCGTCAATTTTGTTGATATCTATATGCGGCACGGGGGACATACGAAATTGCCGCTGCCGGCTGTGCTGGGCGTTGAAGGCGCTGGCATCATTGAGGCGGTTGGTTCTTGTGTCAGTGATTTCGCTGTGGGCGACAGGGTCGCCTATGCAGGCGGCGACAAGCCCGGCTCTTATTGTGTACATCGCCTTCGCAACACCCATGGGTTGATCAAGCTGCCCGACTGGATGGACGAAAAAGTCGCGGCTGGGGCCATGTCCAAAGGCATGACGACGGAATATCTGTTTAATCGCACGCACAAGCTGGCGGCGGGCGAAACCATCCTGTTGACGGCGGCGGCCGGCGGCGTTGGCCTTATTGCCTGCCAATGGGCGAAGGCCGTTGGCGCAATGGTGATCGGCACAGTCAGCAGCGACGCGAAGGCGGAAATTGCACGCGCACATGGATGTCATCATGTCGTGGTCACACCGCGCCAGAATGTTGTCGAGGAAGTCATGCGGCTGACCAACGGCAAGGGTGTTGACGTTGTCTATGAATCCATCGGCAAGGACACCTGGAAGGATTCGCTCGAATGCGCGAAGATGCGTGGACTGGTTGTCTGCTTTGGCACCGCATCCGGCAATCCGCCACCATTCGATGTGGTGGAAGAAGGTGGCAGGAAGTCGGTCTATGTGACGCGCGCCACGACAGTCAATTATCAGACTGATGATCCCATTCGGCGTCAGAGCGCGGCAAATCTGTTTGATATGATCAAATCAGGCGCAGTGAAAATAACCGTGCAACATACTTATCCGCTTCGCGAACTGCCGCAGGCGCATCGCGATGTCTCCGGACGCAAGACGACAGGACAAGTGGTGCTGCTGCCCTGATCACGTCCAGCGCAGGCCCGACGCCTTGATACCGTAAGTCGAGACACGGCTCGGCGTGACGCTCATGTCCTTGCGGTGCACGA
Organism: Rhizobium sp. Q54; assembly: GCA_945901195.1. Classification (GTDB taxonomy): domain Bacteria; phylum Pseudomonadota; class Alphaproteobacteria; order Rhizobiales; family Beijerinckiaceae; genus Terripilifer. The sequence continues at coordinate 621 of CAMDKB010000110.1, read as the reverse complement.
CTGGACTTGCAACGCGTTCCGGGTAACAAATTCGCCAGAGAGTGAGCAAGGGAGAACCGGGTGGCAAAGATTCCGCAGACGCTTAAAGAGCCGATCAACAAGGCATTTCCGACCAATGTCCTGCTTGTCGGTACGACCCAGCCGGACGGCTTTGCACAGATTACGCCACGCGGCAGCGTCATGGTTTATGACGACGAGCATTTTTGTATGTGGGAGCGCGGCAAGGGCTCGACGACTGCTCACATGAAGGATGGAACGCAGGTCACACTGTTCTATCGCAATTCTGAATTTCGTGGTCCGGGCGGCCTGTTGCCCAAGGGCGGAATCGCCCGCTTTTATGGCGTCGCCAGGGTGCACAAATCGGGCCCCGTTTATGAAAAGTCCTGGGACCACCTGATCCCGGCTGAAAAAAAGCGCGACCCCGGTAAGAATGGATTTGCCGTGTTGATCAAGGTCGAGCGCGCCGAAGATCTCGATGGCGACGCGCTGACCGGCTAGAGCATCGCGCGAACAAGTGGTACCGATTTTTCGCAAAAGCAATGCTTTATATTTTGTAACTGCCCAGGTTCCTGGGCGATGTTAAGCGGGGCGCAGCCTTTTTGCGAGGTCCGGCGGGTCCCG
>CAMDKB010000109.1 GCA_945901195.1 Rhizobium sp. Q54 | reverse complement strand
GCGGCAGCAGGCTCTGGCTCTTGGGCGGGGGCAACAGCCACGGCCTCTTTCCTGCGTTGGGCGCGCTTCAACCGGTGCACGCCGCGCGTGACATAGCTCCACAACTCGATGTCTTCGTGGGTCATTGGGCGGCGCGATTTTCCGATCATTGCCCGGACCCGCCCTCGCGTGGCGTCAGAACGAACATGCGGGCGCGGTGGCGAATGCCTGCGGCCAGCCGCCCCGCATCCGCGCCCGTCCCGAAAAAGAGATCCCCCCGTGCTGCTCCGATAATGGCTGAGCCCGTATCCTGCGCAATCATCAGCCGGCGGAACGATTGCAGCTCATTTTTTTTCCAGGGAATGTCCGAATCGATCCACATCGGCAGCCCGTAAGGCCAAAGCGTGCGATCCACGGCGATGGATCGCAGCGGCGTAAGGGGAATGGAGGCAGCGCCCACCGGTCCGCTGTCTTCAGAAAGTTTGCCGTCGATAGTGAAGAACACGTAAGAAAGGTTTTCCTGCATGAGCGACCGTCCGGCTTCACCCGGCTTCTGTCCGTTCTCGCGCACCCATTCTTTCAGCCGGTCAAGTGTGAGTTCGGCGCTGGGAACATGGCCGCGTTCGACCATCAGCTTGCCGATGGAGGTATAGGGCTGCCCGTTGCGGCCCGCATAGGTCAGGCGGATCAGCCGCCCATCCGGCAGCTTGATGCGCGCCGAACCCTGAACCTGGATCATAAACAGCTCGATGCCATCGCGCACCCACAACAGGGGGGGGGCATCGCCGGCGGCGCCTGTATTCTCAATGGCGGAGCGGACCGGAAAGGGCTCCAGCGAGCCGTCAGTTTTGCGCCGCGCGCTGGCGAGTCCGTTGGGAAAATTGGCCGGGGTGATGTTCGCAGTCAGATTGACCAGATCGGGCGGTCGCCCAAGCACGGGCTCGTTGAATTCCGGCGTCTGCGTCAACGACCCGGCGACAACAGGTTCGTAATATCCGGTAAGAAACCCTGCATCGTAGGGGTTTTTGCCGGCCACAGGCAGAATTTCATGCGGGGCGAACAAGCTTTCAAAATTCAGCCGCGCCTGCCTGTTTGTGTCCGGTAGACCAAGAGTGAGAGCGCGCTCGCAGGTCTTCAGCAGGGCGGTATTGGCGGGCCCGCCCGCCCGCAACGGCGGCAGCAACCGTGTGATCGCCCGGCAGTGTTCGATAAACACGGACCAGGTCTGCCGGTGATTGTCGCGCCGCCACCCTGCCAGTTCTTCAAAAGCAGCGGGTCGCAGCTGCGCTTTGTCTTGCAGGCCGGGGCCGGAGGTTTCATTGGCCATTGCGGATGTCATGTAAAAAAACGCGGGGCACGCGATGCATATAAACAGATGGAAAGCAGCGCGCCCGCGCACGAAGCCCCGCTAGATATCAGGTGGCGATCAGCGCCCAATTGGGGTCGCGTGACGACGTATCGTGAGCGAAAGTCCAGAGATCGCCAACATCCACAACCTTGTCGGGATTGCCGTCGATGACGTTGTTGTTCTTGTCGAAGCTCGCGGTGATGAGTTTCGAGGTGAAGGCCACCGCAATCTGCAACATCTTTCCGCGCATCTGCACGTCGGTGATGTCGGCCTTGTCAATCGAAACAAAAGTCGTGTCGACCCTGTTGCCCTGGGTTTCGCGGTCTGTCAGCGCCTGCGAAAAGCTGTCGAATACTTCCTTGGACAACAAGCTTCGCAATGTCTGCCTGTCGCCCTTGGCAAAAGCGGTGATGATCATTTCGTAAGCGCTTTTTGCGCCAGTGAGAAAAACAGCAGGCTCGAAGGTAGGATCGGCGGCGACCGCCTGATCAAGCCCCTGCCAGACACTTGACCCCTTTTCCGCCAGTCCGTCCCAGCGGTTCTCGTCCCGTGTCTTGGGCGAGGCCGAAGTCGAACGGGCGGGGCCAGCCCCCGGCAGCCGGACCACGTTACCTTCGTCATTAGCACCGGGCCCCGGTGCACTCCCGGTGCGCCGCGCGAGCGGGTCAGGCTTGGGTTCAGCGCCTGTGCGGGTTCCCAGCACTGATCGAAGCTTCCAGACGACGAAAAGCGCCAGCGCGGCAAATATGATCGTGGCTATGTCGAAAGAATCACTCATGGGGTGCAACCTGAAACAGCTGAGAGCAAACCGGCGCGAGGCCAGACGGAAAACGGACGCGCCCGCAGGCCTCTATATGGGTCATTTGAGGCGTTGCGTCCACATGCACGGGCCAGCTTCTAACGCAATCGACCGCACCGGCAAAGTTCTGCGTGGATCTGGAAAAATTTGCCCCATTTCAATCAGTGAAACGGCCGAAGCCGGGCCCTGGCAGTTCGACAAAGGTGCATTCAATTTTCTGGGCCGTTAGTCTAGAAGGAGGGGGCAATGCGGGACCATTCGGTTCCGAACCAGGATAAGGCGGCGAATCACAAATGGCTTCCGCATATTTTTCCGACCTGCTGGCCAGTATCGCTGATCGTGGACGAACCCTGTTGGGATTGGCCGAGGCGGAACAGGATCCGGCGCGCCGTGCGGCGACGCTGGTTGATCTTTGCGAACAGCTTTTGTCCGGACGCGGCGAAGCCTCGGGCGCAGCGCTCGCCCGCGAAGTGCTGGAAAGGTACGCCACACTGAACGAGGGCGCGCGGCAGCAGTTTTTCATGGCGCTGGCACGCCAGTTCGGACCAGACAATGCGAAGCTTGCAGCTTCGGTTGCCGCCTACGTCAAGGATGGATCAGAAGCGCGAGCTGCCGATCTGCATTTCGATGCGGAGGCCCGGCGCCAGGAATTGTTCCGCCGCCTCAATCGCGCGCCGGGTGGCACGGCAGCTCTCGTGAAATTGCGGGAAGATATCCTCGCGGCTGCGACCGGACAGCCCGCGCTGAAAGCGGTTGATCGCGACTTCTCCCATTTATTGTCGTCATGGTTCAATCGCGGCTTTCTGGTGCTGCGCCGGATCGACTGGTCCTCGCCAGCCATCGTGCTGGAAAAGATTATCCGTTACGAAGCGGTCCATGAAATCCACGACTGGGACGACTTGCGCCGCCGTATCGATCCGGTTGATCGCCGCTGTTACGCCTTCTTCCATCCGGCGCTGACTGACGAACCTTTGATCTTCGTCGAAGTCGCCCTGACGGAGGAAATTCCCGCTGCCGTGCAGCCGCTTCTGGCGCCCGAGCGCAAACCTGTCCGGCTGATGGACGCACGCACCGCCGTGTTCTATTCCATCTCGAACTGCCAGCAGGGATTGGCCGGCGTGTCATTCGGCAATTTTCTCATCAAGCAGGTTGTCGAGGAATTACGCCGTGAATTGCCGCGACTTGAAACGTTTGTGACGCTCTCGCCGGTTCCCGGTTTCCTGCGCTGGGTTGAATCGGAGGGCAAGAAGCTGCTTTCTCCTGAAGATCAGGCGCAACTGGGGTTTCTTGCCGACGATAATTGGGTGAAGGACGAGCCAGCGCGTGCGGCCCTGCGTCCGGTGATCGAATCTCTCGCGGCCTATTATCTCCTGGAAGCTCGCTCGTCCAATGGCCGGGCGCGCGATCCGGTTGCGCGCTTTCATCTTGGCAACGGCGCGCGTCTGGAACGCATCAACTGGCTTGGAGATTTCTCGCGCAAGGGTCTCAAGGAATCGGCTGGCATCATGGTGAATTATCTCTATGACCTCGGCGATATCGAGAAAAATCACGAAGCCTATGCAAACCAGGCGATCCTCGCCACCTCTTCGGTAGTGCGTCGAATGTTGCGCTCCAGCAACCGTATCCGGCCGCCGGTTTCCAATGGCGCTGCGCCGGCGGAGAAATCCACGCTGGCAAATCCCTGAACTATTTTCTGTCCCTCGAGCACGGCAATAGAAAACATCATGGCATCTTACCTTTACCACCTCATCTCAAGCCGCTTTCCTTCGCGTGACAAGGTTTTCATTGAAACGCTGGACAATCGCAAGATCACCTACGGCGATCTCGATACGGGCTCGGCGCGCCTGGCCGGAGCGCTCGTATCGCTGGGCGTTATCGCAGGTGACCGCGTGGCAGTGCAGGTGGAGAAATCGCCCGAGGCCATTTTGCTTTATCTCGCGTGCCTGCGCACAGGAGCCATCTTTCTGCCGCTGAATACGGCCTATACGCCAACGGAAATCGAATATTTCCTCACTGACGCAAAGCCGCGCATTTTTGTTTGCGATCCGGCCTCGCGCGACAAGCTGGCCGCAGTTGCCATGGGCGCTGGCGCAGCCATCGAGACGCTCGGCGACAAACAGAACGGCTCGTTGCTGGATAAGGCCACAGGACAAAGCGAAACGTTCAAGGATGTCGATCGCGGGCCGGGTGATCTGGCGGCAATTCTTTATACGTCGGGCACGACGGGCCGTTCAAAGGGCGCGATGCTGACCCAGGACAACCTCGCCTCCAATGCTTTGACGCTTGTCGACTACTGGCGCTTCACAAAAGACGATGTGCTCATCCACGCGCTGCCGATCTATCACACGCATGGTCTGTTTGTGGCGATGAACACGCTGCTTGTGGCGGGAGGCTCGATGTTCTTCCTGCCAAAACTCGATGCGGACGCCATCATGAAACTCATGCCGCGTGCAACTTCGATGATGGGTGTGCCGACATTCTATACGCGCCTGCTGCAGCATCCCGGCCTCAACAAGGAGGCCACCAGACACATGCGCCTGTTCATTTCGGGATCTGCGCCGCTACTGGCCGAAACCCATCGCGAATGGCGCGAGAAAACCGGACACGCTATTCTCGAACGCTACGGCATGACCGAAACAAACATGAACACATCCAATCCCTATGATGGCGACCGCGTCGCTGGCACAGTGGGCTTTCCGTTGCCTGGCGTCTCCGCTCGCATCAGCGATCCCGACACAGGAAAAGTGCTCGCGCAGGGCGAGATCGGCATGATCGAGGTGAAAGGCCCCAACATCTTCAAGGGCTATTGGCAGATGCCGGAAAAGACCAAGGCGGAATTCCGCGACGACGGCTTTTTCATCACCGGCGACCTCGGCAAGATTGACGAGCGCGGTTATGTCCACATCGTTGGGCGCGGCAAGGATCTGGTGATTACAGGCGGGTTCAACGTCTATCCCGTAGAGGTCGAATGCGAAATCGATGCGCTTCCTGGCGTGATGGAAAGCGCCATTATCGGCCTTCAGCATCCCGATTTCGGCGAAGGCGTGACCGCCGTCGTCGTGCCGCAGAAGGATGCACAGATCGACGAAAAGCAGGTTATGGCGGCGCTAGATGGACGCCTCGCGAAATTCAAGCTCCCGAAGAAAGTGATCTTTGTGGAGGAATTGCCCCGCAACACCATGGGCAAAGTGCAAAAGGCCGCGCTACGCGAGACCTATGCTGGGCTCTACAAGTCGTCGTAAAACAGGGGCGACATGCCCCGGCTCACTCGAACTTCACGCCAAATTCCTGCGTGAATTTCAACCAGCGCGCTGTTTCGCTAGCGACAAAGGCATCGAGCTCTTCCGGTTTTGAGGCAACTTTCTCAAACCCGGAATCAGCCAGCCATTTCACAGCAGCGGGTTCCTTCAGGGCTTCGTTGATTTCGGCGTTGAGCTTGTTGACGACGGCGCGTGGCGTGGCGCCGGGTGCAAATATGCCAATCCAGTTATAGATCGCGCCGGAGCCAAATCCGGCTTCGCCCATGGTGGGAACATCGGGCAGTTCGGCAATGCGCTTGTCCGACGTGACAGCGATGGCGCGCAATGCCCCGGAGCGAATCGACGGCAGCAGAATCGCGCCGATCAGCGTGGTCATCTGCACTTCGTTTGAAAGCACCGCCTTCACCGCCGGGCTTCCGCCCTTAAAAGGTATATGCGGCATGTCGATTTTCCCGCGCCGTGCGATTTCCTCTCCGATCAGATGGGCAAGCGAGCCCGAGCCAGGGCTTGCATAAGATAGATGCGCGGCAGGATTGGCCCGTGCCGCAGCAATGAATTCCTTCAGCGTTGCGCCGGGAACGGCAGGATTCACTGCTACGATGAGGGGCTGGCGCGCCAACAGCGACACGCCGGTGAAGTCCTTGGCGGTGTCGTATTGCAGAGGCATCGTACTTGCCGGATTTATGGCGTGGGCAGACAACGCGACCAGCAACATATGCCCGTCCGGCGGGGACTTGGCGACTGCAAGACTGGCGATGCGCCCTGTCGCGCCCGGACGGTCCTCGACAATCCAGGGCTGACCCAATCGTTCGACGATTCTGTTCTGGATCAGCCGTACGATGATATCGGCAGGATCGCCCGGCGCAGACCCGACAAGGACTCGAATGGGTTTGGCGGGAAAATCCTGAGCGAGAGCAGGCCAGCCGAAGAGCGCGGGCGCTAAAATTGCGGCTGCTTTTGCGAGCCCGGGCAGAACACGTGATGACATTGAAGACCCTCCCATTTCCCGGTTACCCGGCGTCAGTCTCTCGACGACATCCGATTTACCCGTAGTCCATTTTGCGCATCTTCTTATGTGGCGCTTGATGCTGCAAGCCCGATTGGCCACGGTCAAATTGGCCAAGGTCAGATTGGCCCCGGCATGGCGGAGAGGTCAACACGTATGAGAGACCGGTCAAGCTTGACGCGCCAATGCAGCGGCTGGGTCCGGGCCTCATCACCGGCGCTGCCAGGTCAGCGATCCCGGCTATTATTCAACTTGTCGCCCGCCAACCTAGCGGCTAGCCTTTGTTTACGCTTGAGCGTGATGTTCCGCGCTGGCGCTGAGGAGGGAATACCTTGATTACTCGTCGCGATTTTGCTGCCGGGACTGTTGCCGCTGGCGTTACCGGACTGGCCGGCCCTTCGTTTGCCCAGTCCGACTATCCCAATCAGCTCGTGCGCTGCATCTGCATGTTTCCGCCGGGTTCAGGCGCGGACGTTCTCGTTCGCTTTTTCGCCAACAAGCTGAGCAAGCTGACCGGCAAGAGTTTCATCGTTGAGAACAGGGCCGGCGCATTCGGCAATATTGCCACTGAATATGTCGCTCGCGCCAAGCCGGACGGCTATACGATCTATATCGCGCCGGGCTCGTCGGTGCTGGCGGCATCGCAGCACGTGTTCAAAAAGGTGAACTACGATTCCCTGAACGATTTCGAGCACGTCGCAACCTTTGCCAAACTGTCGTTCATGCTCGTGATCTCGTCGAGCGCGCCTTACAAGACCCTGCCTGAACTCACGGCGTTTCTGCAGAAGGAAGGCGACAAGGCGAGTTATGGCTCGCTTGCCAACACCGGCCTCATCGCCAGCGAATTGTACAAGGCAGGTTTCGGTCTCAAGACTGTTGAAGTGAAGTACAAGGATCCCGGCGCGATGAGCAACGACCTGCTCAGCGGACAGACGGCTTTCGTGCATATTGATCCCATAACCTTTGCCGCCCAACTCAAGGACGGGCGCATGAAGGCGTTGTGCATGGCCTCAGGCGAGCGCCTGAAGGCGTTGCCGGATATTCCCAGCGCCAGGGAGGCGGGCATCCCCAATAGCGATCTCAACGCATGGTGGTCGGTACATACGCCCAAGGGCGTGCCGCAGCCGATCCTCGACAAGCTTGAAGGCTGGATCAACGAAGTCACCAAAGACCCCGAGACGGTGAAATTTCTCGCCGACACCGGCAATGATCCATTCCCGGGAAACCAGAAGAGCACCCGTGCGCTGCTGGAAAAAGAGCTTAAGGCCTGGGAGGGCTATGTGGCTATCGCCAAGATCGAGAAGATCTGAAGCCTGCAGCGGCGGACGTCGCTGGCTCCCCGCGGCGCCTCAAGAACGAAAGTTCTTGCTGTAAATCTGTTCCAGCGCGTCGAAGGCGGCGGGCGGGAGCGCGCCCATCGCTTCCGCCGCCAGCGCGGCACTGACATGATCAGGTTCACCTATACCCACCAGGGCAAGTGATAGCTGCGGCTGTGAGAGCGCAAACCGCATTCCGGTTTGCGCGCGCGTTCCGGTATCGCCGCAGGCAGTTGCGAGCACCGCGAGACAGGTATGCGTTCTGCCTGTTCCATGGTTTCGGACGTTTCGCGCGCCATCATTGAAACAGGCCTGGCGCGTTCGTCCGTTGCGATGATCCCGCCATCAAGCACGCGGATGCCGAGTGTACCCATGCCAAGACGGAAAGCCGTATCGAGAACGCCGCTGAAATTCTGGCCCGTCCAGCCGGCAGGCATCCTGCGTGCAGCGCTCGGGTTCACAAGGTTGTAATAGACCTGCGCTGATTGAAACCTGCCGCTCTCGATGGTTTTGAGCACACCGGCACTGTCGCCAAGAGCCGTCACACCGATGAAACGGGTCTTGCCCTTTTCGCGCATGCGTTCGAGACCCGCTGCGACTTCACCCAGCATCTGCGAGACAGTGAGCGCATTGCCCGCGCCGGAATCATCTATCCTGTTATGCACCTGCAGAACCGTGACATGATCGCGCTGCAGCCGCTTCAGACAGGCATCGGTCTGCGTTTCGATATCCGCCAGGAGATCTGGCGAATTGGCTTTCAATGTCAGCTTTGTCGAAACAAGCAATGGCAGCGTGGTGGTGGTCAGGAGCTGTCCCAGCGCGCCTTCGCTGCCATAGGCCTCAGCCGTATCGAACCAGTTGATGCCGCCATCCAGCGCCCGCACAAAGGCCCGGCGTTGCGCCTCAACGCTACCTTCGACCAGCAAGCCGCCGACGCGGCCGCAGCCAAAACCAACCGCGGAAACCAACAGGCCAGTGGCGCCAAAAGGACGATAATGCATGGGAACCCGCGCTCGATTGAAGGGTCATGCAAGACCGCGCGAGTCGACAAGTCAATCGGGTTGCGCTGAACGTTCCTCGACGATCTGGATTGCAGCGGCCACGGCTCCGTCGACGTCAAGCTGCGTTGTGTCCAGTACGATGGCGTCGTCGGCCTGAATCAACGGGGCCGAAGCCCGCCCGGAATCGCGGGCATCGCGCTTGCTGATGTCCGCAAGCACACTATCGAATTCGGCTGCCTCCCCACGCGACGCAAGCTCTTTGGCGCGCCGTCCCGCACGGGTATGGCTCGTTGCGGTCACAAAGAGCTTGATGTCAGCATCCGGGCAGATGGCTGTGCCGATGTCACGGCCATCGAGAACCGCGCCCCCCTTTTGCCGGGCGAATGTTCGCTGGTAGTCCACAAGCGCCGCCCTCACTTCGGGTATCGCCGCTACGATTGAAGCTGCCTCGCCCATTTGCGCGCTGCGCAATTCAGCTTCGTCAAAGCGGGAAATATCCAGTGCGCGCGCTGCTTGCGCCCCCGCGACGGGATCGGTGGGCGATTTACCCATCGCAACGACGGCGGCCGCTGTCGCGCGGTAAATCAAACCGGTGTCGAGATGCGGCAAGCCAAAATGGGCCGCAATACGACGGGCGATCGTCCCTTTGCCCGATGCAGCAGGCCCATCAATAGCGATGATCACGAGGCGTCTCCGGAAAACGCCGCGCCAAGGCGCGCCATTTCTGGCTGAAACGTCGGAAAGCTTGTCGCAATCATAGAGGAATCGTCGATTGTCATGGGCGCCTGGCTGGCAAGGCCCATCACAAGAAAGCTCATGGCGATGCGATGATCGAGATGGGTGGCGACCTTGCCGCCGCCAGCAACCTTTCCTGATCCGGTCACGATGAGATCGTCGCCTTCGATCCGGTTGGTAACGCCGGCGGCGTCCAGACCGGCGGCAACTGCAGCAAGACGGTCGGATTCCTTCACCCGCAATTCGGAAAGACCTCGCATGCGCGTTTCTCCCTCGGCAAAGGCCGCAGCCACTGCAAGTACAGGGTATTCATCGATCATTGCCGGCGCGCGAGCAGCCGGCACATCTACGCCTCGCAGTCTGGACGTCCGCACCTGGAGATCGGCGACATCTTCTCCGCCTTCGATGCGGCGCTCTATTTCAGTAATGTCCGCACCCATTTCGAGCAGTGTTGTCAGCAACCCGATTCGCAGCGGGTTCATTATCATGCCTTCGATTACAAGGTCCGAGCCGGGCACGATGAGCGCAGCGACCAGCGCGAAAGCGGCCGACGAGGGATCAGCAGGAACCACTACATCCCGGGCGCGCAGGTTGGGCCGACCTTCCAGCACAATCTTGCGGCCGTGTTCACCATCGGGCGTCACAGTGATTCTGGCCCCAAAAAAGGCGAGCATCTTCTCGGTATGGTCGCGTGAGGCCTCGGTTTCGATAACGGTGGTGCGGCCGGGCGAGTTCAGTCCCGCCAGCAGGATCGCCGATTTCAACTGCGCAGAAGGCACTGGCGTACGGTATTCGATGGGAGCGGGATCAGGCGTGCCGCGCAACACCACGGGGCAACGTCCCCCTTCTGCCTCCGAAAGCACTTCAGCGCCCATCAGGATCAATGGATCGATGATCCTTCGCATGGGCCGTTTGCGCAACGAAGCATCGCCGTCAAAGGTTGCCGTCAGGCCGTGCCCGCCGGCAACACCCATCAGCAGACGCGTTCCAGTGCCAGCATTGCCAAAATCCAGCGGTTCCAGGGGCTGCAGCAGGGTGCCGAGGCCCGCACCGTCAACCTGCCAGCGTCCAGGCCCCAGCCTCTCCACATGTGCGCCAAAAGCGCGCGCCGCCGCAGCGGTCCGCAGCACGTCGTCGCCTTCCAGCAAGCCTTCAATATGCGTGCGGCCAGTCGCCAGGAGACCCATGATCAGGGCGCGATGGGAAATGGACTTGTCACCCGGCGCGCGCATTCGCCCGGAAATCGGCCCGCTGCGACGGGCCGAAAGCGGCTGGGCCGGGCCATGGCCGTGAGCCGTCGGGGGGGAAGCTGCGGGAGCATTTTGCATTTGAGGCCTCAATGAAATCCGCGCGGCTCCTACCACGCTGGAGGCTGTGCTGTCATTAGTTCGGCGCGGGATGCATTTTTTGGCTCTTTCCGTTTGACAGGCAGGCAGTCACCGACTAACGGGAGCCTCCAGTTTCGGAGCCTGGCTTGGTTCGCGCTCCGGTAGGTTAACATCAGCTTCCAGGGACATATTGAACGTGGCTAAACCGGAACTCGGCAGCAAACGTGAGTGCGAGAGCTGCGGCGCCAAATTTTTCGATCTCAACAAGGATCCGATCACCTGCCCCAAATGTGGCTCGACCTATCAAATGAGCGGTCCCGTTCGCGCATCGCGTGCGGCGGCTGCTGACGACGACGAAGCCGAAGCCGATCCGGTGGCGCCTGATGTCGTTTCGCTTGAAGAGGCGGATGATACCGACGCCAAGGTGGCTGCTACCGCCGTACCTGATGATGATATCGACCTCGGCGACGACGATGCAGCTGACGAAACCTTCCTCGAGGAAGAGGAAGAAGAGAACGACGATGTCTCCGGGCTGATTGGTGGCGACATCGAAACGGACGATGAAAGCTAGCTGTCACATCCCGGTAGGTGATATGGCTGTTTTCTGAACAACTCCGGCTTCAGGCTATGCCAGTCCTTCATGGCCTGCAAGGGTGTCTTGCTGCCCAAGGCTGATTGCGGAAGCTGCTGGTTGTAAAGCAGCACGTAACGATGCAG
>CAMDKB010000108.1 GCA_945901195.1 Rhizobium sp. Q54 | reverse complement strand
TTTCAGCCAGCGATCAAAGTGGGTTTGATCGAGCCGCAGTTTGACATGCGGGGGCAGGGGCATGCCGTTATAGCGCTGGGTTCCGAGCACAGCGCGAGACCAGAAATCCACCATGGTTTGCTTGTGCGAAGTCCAGTCATGAACGTGGGCAATAAAAACCGGCCCAATCAGATCGTCCGCGCGGACTTTGGCGTAAAAGCACTCGATTGCGTCTTCAAACGCCTTTTCGATGATGGCGCGAGCGCGCGCCTCGGTCTCAGCGTCAACTTCGTTTTGCGGGGTATCGGGAGGGTTATGTTTATTGGTCATGGTTTCGTTTTGCGACAGGACCGTGGAGAGGATAGCAGATATGGGCGATTGCGAACTTTGGTAGGGTGACATGGCCGCTCATCACGGATAACAGATAATCATATTCGAATACATCGGATGACATCCGTGGGAAGAAATCCATGACTGCGACCGCCACTGTGACCCACGCAGCGCCAGTAATCGACGAGCGCACGGCTAAAGCGAATATCTGGCGGCTGTCGGCGGCGCAGGCACTGGCAGGCGCCAATTCAATCGTGGTCATGACGACTGGCGGCATTATTGGATCCACCTTGGCCCCCAGCATGGCTCTGGCGACAGTTCCTGTCTCCTGTTTTGTTGTCGGAACAGCCGTCGCCACCATACCGGCGGGTATCATCGCGCGGGAACATGGGCGCAAATCGGCCTTTTACCTTGGCGCGACTTGCGGGCTTGTATGCGGATTGCTGGCTGCGGTCGCGATCTACCTGGGATCGTTTGCGCTGTTTTGCCTGGCGACGTTCATTGGCGGCTTTTATCAGGCGGTGGCACACAGCTTCCGGTTTGCCGCCACTGATGGCGCCAGCCCGGCGCTGCGGCCCAAGGCTATATCCTGGGTGATGGCGGGCGGCGTTTTTTCCGCGTTCCTGGGGCCACAACTTGTCAACATGACGATGAACTTCTGGGCTCCATATCTGTTCATGGTGAGTTTCATCGTGCAGGGCCTTGTCGCCCTGGTGAACATGGCGATTCTTTCAGGCACAGTCTTGCCCAAGCCTGTTGCAGCCGATCTCAAGGCTGGCCGGCCGTTGATGGAAATCGCACGCCAGCCGGCTTTCATCACAGCTGCTGTTTGCGGCATTGTCTCCTATGCGCTGATGAACCTGTTGATGACCTCGGCGCCTCTCGCGATGCGCATGTGTGGATTGTCTCTATCGGACGCCAATCTGGGTATTCAATGGCATGTGCTGGGCATGTTTGGGCCGAGCTTTTTTACCGGAAGCATTATCGCCAAATACGGCGCACCGCGTGTTGTTCTGGCGGGGCTGGCGCTGATTGCGGCAGCGGCCGTTGTGGGTCTGATGGGAATCACAGTCTGGCATTTCTGGATCGGCCTCACACTGCTGGGCATAGGCTGGAATTTTGGCTTCATCGGCTCGTCCGCGATGGTGGTGGCGACACACAGGCCGGAAGAACGCAACAAGGTTCAGTCGTTCAACGACTTTCTGGTGTTCGGCGTGATGGCTGTGATGTCTTTCGCATCGGGCGGCATGCTGGCCTGGTCCGGCTGGGATCTCGTCAACTGGTTCGCGTTCGGACCTATCGCTATCGCGCTGGTGGCGATCTTGATGAGCGGGCAATTGACCCGCACAGCTCAGGCAGGCGCGAACTGAGGCAGGCTGAGGCTTCCACAAATATTATTTGCGGTAAGCGTCTGCCTCTACTTCCAGCGTCAGCGCCATGTCGTTCTTGCGGGTGATCGCCCAAGCCCAGATCGCAAGTGTGAACAGGCCTATGCCCCCCATCACGGCCGGCAAACCTATGCGGTCACCGAGAAAGCCGACGGTCACTGCACCCAACGCAGGACCGAAATGGGTGATCATTCCGTAAATGCTGGCGACCCGCCCGCGCATGTTCGGTTCTACGCTGTATTGGAGCAGCGTCATCGCGCTGACGCGTGTCGCTGAAGCCGTAAAGCCGATCACGAATATAAAGACCAGCGCCAGCCAGAAATTTGTGCTGAAGGCGAGCGCACAAAACGCGAGGCCCATCCAGACTATGGCTGCGACGGCGTAGGCGCTCAAACCTTTCACATTCCCGCGCTTGGCAATGAGGCTGGCCTGCACCATCGCGCCGACGCCCAGAATGGCCGTCATCCAGGCAAGGCCGTTGGCTCCCATCTTGTAAACGCCATCGGCCAGGGACGGCAGGATCAATTCTATGGAATAGGGCAACAGCGACAGGGAGCCGAGAATGACGATTGTCGGCATGATGCCCCGATGGCGCATGGAATATGTAAAGCCATCGCGAATGTCGCCAAGCATGTTACGCGACTGCCGGCCTTTGCTTGCCGGCATTTTGAAGTCAGTCTGAAGAAATATGAGGCAGGCGCTGAATATGGTTGCGCCGATCGCGTTGCAGAATATCGACGGCGCTGTGCCCCAGGCGCTGATTGTGAAGCCGGCTAGCATGGGCCCGACGAGGCGGGCGATATTGTAGGCGACCGAATTCAAGCCGTAGGCGACGGTCAGGTCCTCCCGTGGCATGAGGTTGGGGAGAATGGTCTGGTTGGCAGGCAATTGGAACGCATTGAAAATGCCATAAAGCAGGGTGAAAACAATCAGGACCGGAAGGTTTATGAGATCAAGATAGTCGAGCGCCGCCAGCCCGATGCCTTGAACAAGCAACAGACTTTGTGTGATGCGAAGCATTTTCAGGGCATCGATACGGTCGGTCAATGCGCCTGCAAGCGGCATGACCAGAAGCGCCGGCAGTTGATCGAGAATGCCGAAAATGCCGAGCCAGGTGGTGGAATAAGTCAATTTCCAGACGATCCAGCCCACGGCGAGCTTGTACATCCAACTGGTGGTATGAGAGAAGAAACGTCCGCCCTGATACAGCCGGTAATGTTTGTGGCGCAGCGCCCTGCCCAGATTCGACCAACTGCCGGCCATGTGTTCAGGCGCTCCGCGTTCTCCAGTCCGTCGTGGCTGGCGGCTGTTTCCGGTTTGCGGCGTGAGGCGGGCGGCGTCAAGTCCTCACGTGCACCCCTGTCACGACATGATCTGAATCGACCATTCCCCCGATCGAACTGACTGAAAATTTCCGCTCAATGCCGGCGCCAATCAGGGAATGGCGGAAATGAGTTGGGGCAATTTCCTGGCCACGAATTCAATGTCGATGGGCCGCGCCGCCGCGATGAAATACCAGGGGATGCCGTCGGTATTCCATTGGTCCGGCCCGAAGCTGCGGCCAAACAAGTCAAAAAGCTGGTAGCCGTGTACAGTGAAAAGGGCGAACCACTGCTGCTTGCTGTAGCCATAGAGTTCGGCGGCTCCCCCCGGCCATTTTCAAAGATGATCAGTGGTCTGCAGCGGCCCAAAGCTGCATGTGCGCCGCACAGGGCGTCATATTCGCCGCCTTCAAGATCGAGCTTCATGAAGCGCAGATCATAGCGGCCCATTTGTTCGATCACATTGTCGATGGTCGTTTGCCGGACTTGATGGTTTTGGACACTCGCCTGAGCCGCTTTCGGGATATTGGATTGCTGCTTGCGTCCGCTGTAGCCGTCAGCTGCAGGAACAAACACGAATTCAGTTTCACCTTCTGATGCGCCCAGTGCCGCCGGGACGATTCGTGTATTGCCCCAATGTTTCTTATGCGACTTCTGCGCGAGACTTTTGGCCAGGGCAGGGAAAGCTTCAACCGCTGCGACCAGCCCTGTTTTGCCAACGCAGGCGACATTGGTCCGGTGTGGGCTCCATGATTGGCGCCGCCGTCCAGAGCAAAATCGCCAGGATTCAGGATGTGCTGATCGGCTGCCGTGATGATGTCTTCATAGAAACCGCCAATGCCGCGGCCTGCATCGAAGCCTTTTCTGTACCAGTCCTGGTAGGCGGGAATCATCACCATCAGGGTGTCCGCTAAGGCTAGGCTTAAGAAAAATTGCTCGGGCGAAGAATGACAAGTGCGATCCAGATGTGGAGGCTCGCGAGCATTCCGGCGGTCTTTGGGTCCTTCGGGCGGCAGAGAGCAGAAAAATAGAGATTTTGAACTCGTATAACACCTTCGTGCCAATTGCAGCGCTGCATTGTTTCTGGCATAGGGGCCACGACCGTTCTTGTCCCAGAACCGGAATTTCCGGGTCGGGGACCATTTTCGCGTTCTTAAAGTTAAAAAACAGGGAAAAGGGGCACATCTCCATGAGTGCTATCTGGTGGATTATTCTGGGCGGCCTGCTCTCGGTCGTCTATGGCGCGGTCACTGCGTCAAGTCTTATGAAGGCCGACGCCGGCAATGCCCGCATGCAGGAAATCGCGGCAGCGATTGCTGAAGGCGCGCAGGCCTATCTCAATCGCCAATATCTGACCATCGCCATCGTTGGCGTTGTCATTTTTGCGCTGGTTGCCTGGCTGCTCGGTCTTGTCGTCGGAATTGGCTTTCTCGTTGGCGCCATTCTTTCGGGCGCTGCTGGCTATATTGGTATGAACGTCTCGGTGCGAGCCAACGTGCGCACGGCGCAGGCGGCTTCCAGTTCGCTGGCTGCCGGTCTCGACATCGCCTTCAAGGCGGGCGCGATCACCGGCATGCTGGTGGCGGGTCTCGCGCTTCTGGGTGTGGCGGGCTATTATCTGGTCCTCACCGGCCCGATGAAGCTGGCCCCGAATTCACGCATCGTGATCGACTCGCTGGTGGCGCTGGGCTTTGGCGCTTCGCTGATTTCGATCTTCGCGCGTCTGGGCGGCGGCATCTTCACCAAGGGCGCCGACGTCGGCGCTGATCTCGTTGGCAAGGTGGAAGCGGGCATTCCCGAAGATGATCCGCGCAACCCGGCCACGATTGCCGATAACGTTGGTGACAACGTGGGCGATTGCGCCGGCATGGCAGCCGATTTGTTTGAGACCTATGCGGTGACAGTCGTTGCCACAATGGTGCTCGCGGCGATCTTCTTTGTCGGCAAGCCGATCCTCGAAGCGTCCATGCTCTATCCGCTGGCGATCTGCTCGATTTGCATTGTCACCTCGATCATCGGCACCTATTTCGTGAAGCTGGGCGCCAATAATTCGATCATGGGCGCGCTGTACAAGGGCCTGATCGTCACCGGCGTTCTTTCGGCGGCGGGCCTGGCTGGCGCTACCCATCTGATGGTCGGCTGGGGTGAGTTTGGTGTAGTGGCCGGCAAGAGCATCACCGGCATCAACCTGTTCTGGTGCGGCATCGTCGGCCTTATCGTGACGGCGCTCATCGTCTACATCACCGAATATTACACTGGCACAGGCAAGCGTCCTGTTGTGTCGATCGCGCAAGCCTCCGTTACCGGGCATGGCACGAACGTCATTCAGGGTCTGGCCGTGTCGCTGGAATCGACAGCGCTTCCCGCGCTCGTCATCGTCGGTGGCATCATCGCCACCTTCCAGCTTGCAGGCCTTTACGGGACAGCGATTGCTGTGACGACCATGCTCGGCCTTGCCGGCATGATCGTGGCGCTCGACGCATTCGGTCCGGTGACTGACAACGCGGGCGGCATTGCGGAAATGGCTGGCCTCCCGAAGGAAGTGCGTCATTCGACCGATGCACTCGATGCGGTTGGCAACACCACCAAGGCTGTGACCAAGGGCTATGCGATTGGTTCTGCCGGTCTTGGCGCCCTCGTGCTGTTTGCCGCCTACACCAACGATCTGCAACTGTTCATTGATCAGGGCGTTCCCTACTTCAAGGATGTCGGCAAGGTCTCGTTTGACCTTTCCAACCCCTATGTTGTGGCCGGCCTGATCTTCGGTGGTCTCATCCCCTACCTCTTTGGGGGTATCGCGATGACAGCCGTGGGCCGCGCAGCCGGTTCGGTGGTCGAAGAAGTCCGCCGTCAGTTCAAGGAAATGCCTGGCATCATGGCCGGCACGCAGCGTCCGGATTATGGCCGCGCCGTGGACATGCTGACCAAGGCCGCTATCAAGGAAATGATCATCCCGTCCTTGTTGCCGGTTCTGGCTCCGCTGGTTGCCTATTTCGGTGTGCTGTGGGTATCGGGCTCAAAGGCCAACGCCTTCGCAGCCTTGGGTGCAATGTTGCTCGGCGTGATCGTCAATGGATTGTTTGTGGCGATCTCGATGACCTCCGGCGGCGGCGCCTGGGATAACGCCAAGAAGTCCTTCGAAGACGGCTTTGTCGACAAGGACGGCGTGAAGCATCTCAAGGGCTCGGATGCTCACAAGGCGTCTGTCACAGGCGATACTGTCGGCGACCCCTACAAGGACACTGCGGGCCCTGCCGTGAACCCTGCGATCAAGATCACCAACATTGTGGCGCTGTTACTGCTGGCTATTCTGGCGCACTAAACAAGCGTCTGACCAGAAACTATCTGCAGGGCGGGGGAAACCCCGCCCTTTTTTCGCGTCAAGGAACCAAAACTTCGGTCTTCCGTTTTGGCCATGTGACTTTGGGCTATCGCGTCCGCGATGCCCACCAGCCACAGAGGAGAGACTGCATGTTTGGAAAATCTTTCTTTACCGCTTGCTGCTTGCTCGCTGGTATCGCTGGCGCTGGAGCGGCGAATGCGCAACATGCTCAAAGCGAACCGATCGTCGTGGCGCAAGCAGTGAACATACAAATCGGTGCACAGCCTGGTCGGCCCGGGATGCGTCGGGGAATGATGCGGCGTGATCGAGTGATGATCCGTCATGACCGGGGGCTGCACCGGGGTTGGCGTAATGGCAGGGGGTACGGCGCGCGCCGCACGACGATCATCAAGAAGCGCGGTCCTCTTGGCATCACCCGCAAGACGGTCATCGAAACACGCTAAGCATTATTCAATCGCAATACCAAAAGGGCGGCCGATGCCGCCCTTTTGCTGTATGCGTAAGACTTGCCTGCTTACCTGTGTGCGAGGTTACCTTAGCGCGATGTTACCTCGGCGCGGAATTGTTATCAAACCGCATCAGATTGGTCAGCATGTTTTTGACAAACGAGGGTTCGCTGCCTGCAGTCGGTGTTGTGCGCGTCACATAGTCGATCAGCTGGCCATCCTCGATGCCGAAATTGGCAATACGATTGACCTTCTTGGTCTTGTCGAAATAGACCGCAAAGACGCGCTGGTCGGCAATTCGTTCCTTCATGAAGGCTACCGGGCGAACCACTTTCTGGCTGATATAATACCAGGCGTCGCCGCCGATGGTCGACGTGGTGGATGGCGTCCCCAGCACTACAAGTACCTGTTCAGCCGATGATCCTGTCTGCACCTGACTGACCGTGCGTTCGTCAATCACGTAACCGCGGTAGATTTCACCATCATAGCCAAGGCAACCGCCCAGTGCGATGGGCGCGATCAACGCCGCCGTGAATGCCATTTTGCGGGCAGACCAGAATACAGTCCCGATTGCCCCTGATGTCGCTCGCTGCATCTACCTGTCTCCAACGCTCCGGGCGTCATGCCGCTGGCGATCCTTGCCGGATTGCCTCAGTACTCTCGTTGCGCATCTGGAATGCCCCAACCTGGACTTTCCGCTTGCGTCAGCGGCTGACGATGCCTAACCCCCGTTACAGCCAAAATCAAGGCAGCGCCATGGCTTCGGGTCTGCAAAATTCAGCTGCCCGGGCTTACATGGTTAACACCCGTCCTTGATGCCGCCGATTGAAAAAGGTCTGTGCCGTGATTTTCAAGCTGTTTCGCCGAAACGCCAATGAAGCCCTGATTGCGCGCATTCACGGCGAGATCATGGCGCAGGCGCGCAATCCCGTGCTTTTTCTGGATTACGGTGTAGCGGACACGCCGGAGGGACGCTTCGAGATGGTGGCTCTCCATGTGCTGCTTGCGGTGCGCCGGCTGCAGCAATTGCCAGCGCCGGGGCCGGATATAGCGCAGGATATCACGGATGAAATGTTCCGGCATTTCGATATCGCTTTTCGCGAAATGGGCGTGGCGGACACCACAGTGCCCAAGCGAATGAAAAAATATGCGTCAGCCTGGATGGGGCGCGCGCGCGCTTATGGGCTGGCACTGGATACCAGGGATGTCAGCAGCCTGAGCGTGGCGCTGGCGCGCAATGTTTATGGTGTTTCAGGCGGGGACGATGAACATGCAAACCGGCTTTCGCGCTATATATTGGCAAACGAGCTTGCTTTGGTCGATGTGGACGCCGGTGCATTTCTGACGGGTCCGCTACTCGCCTTGCCGCCAGAGACGATTTTCTGAAAGGGCTTTGAGATGAGATATAAAAGGCCGGCGCCCCAGGGTCCGTTTTCGAGGTTCATGTCCGTGGACGAACTTTCCGGGCTGCAGGATCACGCCATCACGATCACGGCAACCGAGGGAGAATGCAGGGCACTCGCCGATTTGAATCAGCTGGAAAAGGTCCTGCAGCTTGAAGCGCGGTTCCACGTCGGGACGGGCTCACGCGAAATTCATCTGACCGGCACAGTCAAGGCGCGCGTTACCCAGATCTGCGTGGCGTCGCTTGAGGCATTTGATGCGGATGTCACCGAGCCCATTGATATGCGTTTTGCGGCCGCCCCAACGCCGATGCCGAGTCGGAAAGACGCCGGAAAAGGTGCTGCGCGGGTGGCCGATCTGGCTGAAGAGGGACTTGAGTCCGATCCGCCAGAACCACTCGTCGACGGACATATTGATCTGGGCGCTGTCGCCAGCGAGTTCTTTGCCCTTGGACTTGATCCTTATCCGCGCAAGCCTGGCGTCGAATTTGTGCCGGAGGCGCTGATTTCATCCGGGAAATCGAAAGCTGCGATGAAGCAGGAAGAGACGAAGCTTGAAAATCCGTTTGCAGCGCTTGCCCGGCTTCGGCCCGAAGGTTCCGATAAATCCTGACCTGCGCAAGGCCTCTGCCAACGGTTGCGTTTGTAAGGCAAATGGCTATTGTCCGGCCGGCATTGAGGTCGTCCAGTCTGGGGGCCTTTGAGTTGAGATGCCGCCATTTTTGCAGTTCATCGGGCCTTATGGGCCCGCAGAGGCCATAACGCCGCGTGTCCAATCAGACCCCATCTTCTGACTCCGTTGCTGACTCTATGCTGCCATCGGACAACAAGGCTGACGGGAGCCCGGCGTTGACAGCTGCCGCGACGGCAAATCCGGCCGGCAACTCGAAACAGGTTCGAATCGCCGTTGACGCCATGGGGGGAGATCTCGGACCCGAAATGGTTGTGCCCGGTTGCGCGCTGGCTCTGGAAAAGCGGCCAGACTGCAAGTTCATCTTCTTCGGCCAAGAGGATCGCATCCGTTCATTGCTCTCTGCGCATCCCGCGCTTGCAGGCAACGCGACCGTTGTTCACTCGGACGTCGTGATCCTTATGGGGGACAAGCCCAGCCAGGCCATTCGAAAGGGGCGGCGCGTTTCCTCCATGTGGATGGCGATTGAAGCTGTGAAAAAGGGGGACGCTGATGTCGCCGTGTCGGCAGGCAACACCGGTGCTCTCATGGCCATGGCCAAGGTATGCCTGAAAACCATGCCGTCAATTGAAAGGCCAGCGTTGGCGGGAATATGGCCGACGGCCCGTGGGCAGTCCATAGTTCTCGACCTTGGTGCTTCGATCGGGGCAGGGGCCAAACAATTGGTTGATCTGGCAATCATGGGTTCGGCCATGGCGCGAATCGTGCTGGGATGCGAAAATCCAACTGTCGGACTTCTGAATGTAGGCGTTGAAGAAATCAAAGGCATTGAAGAAGTCAAGGAAGCGGGGGGTATTCTGCGCGAGGCGCATTTTCCGTACATGACTTATCACGGTTTTGTAGAGGGTGACGACCTGGGGGCAGGCACCTGCGACGTGGTCGTGACCGAAGGCTTTACAGGCAATATCGCGCTGAAGACGGCCGAAGGCACTGCCAAGCAGATTGCGCACTATTTGCGTACTGCGATGAGTTCTTCACTGATGTCGCGAATCGGATATTTCTTTGCTCGAGGAGCTTTCGCGCAATTGCGGGAAAAGATGGATCCGCGGCGCGCCAATGGAGGGGTCTTCCTGGGGCTCGAAGGCATAGTCATAAAAAGCCACGGCGGCACCGATGCGCTGGGCTTTTGCGGGGCGGTCGAACTCGGGTATGCCATGGTGCGCCATGGGCTGCAGGCCAAGATTCGTGAAACCATGGAACAATCCCGCGAAAGCCGGGCGGCGGCAGCGGTGCTGGCGCAGGCGGCTCTACCCGGCTCAGGCGAGCCACTTACCGAATAATCCGTAGTCAATAAAACGGCAGGCTCACGTGACGACTGATAAATGTATTCGCGCAGTGGTGGCAGGTGTAGGCTCATGCTTGCCTGTGCGGCGCGTGACCAATGCCGATCTCGAAAAGACAGTTGATACGACCAGCGAATGGATCGCTCAACGAACAGGGATTCACAATCGCTATATCGCGGGCGAGGGTGAAACAACCTCGACACTGGCGACCGGCGCCGCTGCCAAGGCGCTTGCGGCCGCAGGATTAACCGCGGACGCAGTTGACCTGATCATTGTGGCTACGGCAACGCCTGATTACACGTTTCCCGCGACAGCCACGCAAGTTCAAGCTGCACTGGGAATAACGCGCGGTGCTGCATTTGATCTGCAGGCGGTCTGCTCGGGATTCGTCTATGCGGTTACCGTTGCTGAAAAATTCATTGTCACGGGATCAAGCACCTGTGCGTTAGTGATTGGTGCGGAGACGTTTTCCCGTATTCTCGACTGGAATGATCGAACCACCTGTGTGCTGTTTGGCGATGGTGCTGGTGCGATGGTTCTGCAAGCTGCGCCCGGCACAGGTACGATTGCTGACCGCGGCGTACTGACTTCTCACTTGCGCTCGGATGGGCGTCATCGCGAAAAACTTTATGTCGACGGCGGACCTTCTGCGACAGGTACAGTCGGCCATTTGCGCATGAGCGGGCGCGAGGTCTTTCGTCATGCCGTTGGCATGGTCACCGATGTGATGACGGACGCATTTGCGGCAACCGGACTTAGTGCGGATGATCTCGACTGGTTTGTACCACATCAGGCTAACGAACGCATTATTGACGCGTCCGCCGAAAAGCTGGGTATCGATCCAGCGAAGATTGTGAAAACAGTTGCGTTGCACGGCAATACATCAGCTGCTTCAATCCCTCTCGCGCTGGCTGCTGCAGTAGAGGATGGACGAATAAAGGCGGGCGATCTTGTGATGATTGAGGCGATGGGTGGTGGCTTCACCTGGGGGGCCGCAATTATTCGCTGGTAGCCTGAAAGAGTTTTTTGGTTGACAATGTTGCGCGCTGCGTTTTCTGTAGTTCCGTTAAGACTTCATTGCGACCACAAAAGCGATTTGGGCCAACTATGCCAAAAGATATGAAAAAGAAAGAAGAAACTAAAACCATTACCCGGGCCGATCTGGCTAACGCAGTCTATAAGACTATCGGACTCTCCCGCGCGGAAGCGGCTAATATGGTTGAAGTCGTGCTGGACAAAATTTGCGAAGCGGCAGAGCGCGGCGAGCACGTAAAGATTTCTTCCTTCGGGACTTTTTTAATTCGCTCCAAGCGCGAACGTGTCGGGCGCAATCCGAAAACTGG